>JAJYMP010000722.1 GCA_021786915.1 Chloroflexota bacterium | reverse complement strand
TCGCCCGTGCACCCGACCCCGGTGCCGTCAGCCTCTTTGCCTGAATGCCCCACGGTCGTCACGGCGCATACGCCGATGAGCGACCGGTCACGCCCCGGTATCCAAGTACACCAAATCTAGACAACATGTCTGTTCCGATAGGCATCGACACGGCCCGCTTTCACTCTTGACTGGAAAGTCCGAAACGAATTGCGATATACTAATCGTAGTTGTTCAGGCCCCGGCGGGCAGCCAGACTTGACCCTCGAACAGCAGGCGTAGCCCGGCGAGGACGTCGACGTCGTGCTTGCGCATGGTCGAGACGTAGCTGCGGATGGCGCAGAAGTGCTTCGAACCGGTGAGCGTTCGCCACGAGCCGGAGATCTTCTGTTGGAGCTTGACCATGCGGATGTCGCGTTCGGCCTGGTTGTTGTCGAACGGAACGGCGAAGTCGACCGTGAACGCCAGCACGTCGGCTCGATGGGCGTCGAGGCGCTTCAGCAGGTTGAACGCCTTCTTCTTGTAGCCCGACCGCTTGCCGACGTCGGGTTCGGGGTTGGCGGCGAAGCCCTTGGCCACGAGCTGTCCGTAGCGGACGCGGATCGAGTGGAGGGTGGCGGCATCCAGGTGGTCGGCACCGGCTGCCCGTGCGGAGTCCACCGAGCGCTTCGCCTCACGGAGCAGGTCGGCGAGGTCGTTCGCCCACCCCTGGTCCCAGCCGATGCCCACGGCCAGCAGCTCGCGGAGGTGATGGGCGTTGCAGAGGGCATGGTCCACGTCGTAGTGGCGATAGGGCTTCCAGCCGTCGTGGATCGCCGTCCCTTTCATCCCACCGATCACCCCGAGGTCGTCCATCGCCGCCCGTCCCCGCTTCTTGTGGCAGTCGACGAGCGTGAGGAGCGCGGTGGAGGCCGAGTGCACCCAGTGGAGGCTGCCCTCGACCCGGGCACCCGTCTCGTCGAAGTGGACGGCGGGGGCCTCATGGAGCAGCCCCCTCGTGGCATCGAGGAACGGGTCGAGCCCGCCGGCCGCCACGGTGACCATGGTGGCGAGCGTCCCCACCGAGACCGGGGCGCAAAGCACGTCGGCGAACAACTGGGCCATGCGGTCGAAGGGCAGGTGCTGGTGGACGGCGAGGTAGGAAGCGAGTACCCGGACGCCGGGCCGTAGCAGGCGGGCGCGGTGGCAACCGGAGGGAACGACGCCTTCGTCGTCGCCCCGCACGAACAGCGCCGACGCTGTGCTGCGTGCTCGGTGACGAAGAGACGGATCTCGGGGAGGTCGAAGACCTGGCGGGACTCGACGTCAACCACCTCGGCGTCCCCGAGCCCGGACCCACACGAGGAGCACGACGCGGGTGTGTGAATGACCGTGACGTCGGGGTCTGCCACTTGGGCCAGATGCTTGCCGGGGGCGCCGGGCTGCTTGCCCTGCTTCCTCGCGGCTGCACGGCGTTCCGCACGCGAAGGGGCGGGCGGTTTCGCGAACAACTCCGCGGAGGGGGGCATCGAGGAGTTCCGTGGATTGCGCCCGAGCCGTTCCTCCAGATCGGCGACCTGGCGCTTCAGGCGGGCGATCTCAGCGGCCTGCGCCTCCACAAGGGCGGCCAGCTGCTCGTAGGTCGGAGACTCAGGGGATGGATCGCGGGTCGGAATTCCCCACGGTACGCGCGTCGATCGCGCAGGTGGTGGACGCGGGGGTCAGGAGACCTGAACAGTTACCCTCAGTGATACTGGCCGGCAATGCGGATCCAGCATCCAGGCCGGCCCGACGGGCCGGCGATCGCCATGATCCGACCAGGGAGCCATCCGGTGCGTCAAGGGTCATGGCCTGACCCCTTGAGATCGGTCCACCCGTGACGTGAGCCTGTTGCCCAGACTGCTGGGCGAAGGGAGGATCGTCACGATGGCACGACGCAGGCACACGCCTGAGCAGATCGTCCGGAAGCTCCGGGAGGCAGACAAGCTGCTGAACGAGGGCCAGGACGTCGCCGCCGTCTGCCGGCACCTGCAGGTGTCCGAGCAGACCTACCACCGGTGGCGGAACCAGTACGGGGGCATGAAGGCCGACGACGCCAAGGAGCTCCGGGATCTCCGGAAGGAGAACTAGCGTCTCAAGCGCATCGTCGCGGACAAGGAGCTCGAGATCGACGCCCTGCGGGAGATCTCCCGGGACGCTCCTATAGATCAAGTCCAGCAGCCAGCTTGGCGTAGTCCTCGCGCAGCGCCTGGAACATCTCCCGGGCGAGAGAGCGCTTCAGGCAGCGGATGATCTCGGGCTTGGACAGGCCTTCGGCCGTTCGGCGAGCGACGTAGGCACGGGTCCGTTCGAGGTAGCGCATGCGGACGACGACAGCGATGTGCAGGGCGCGATTGGCCGAACGGTCACCGCCTCGGTGCAGCCGGTGTCGGATGGTCTTCCCCGAGGACGCGGGAATCGGCGCAACGCCGCAGAGGCGAGCGAAGGCGGCTTCTGATCTGAGACGCTCGGGGCTGTCGCCGATGGTGACCAACAGGGCGCTCGCCGCATCGGGCCCTATGGCAAAGGTGCCCAGTGCTCGTGGTGCTACTGATGCGACGAGCTCGCCCGGTTCCAGGCCGAGGAACGTGACGTCTTCCAAGCCGACCATCCACGCCAGTGCGCGCATAGGGTCGTTGATCACGGGGGCCCTCCATCTGAAGTCGTCGAACAACCTCAGACGGTGGACCCTCCGCTACGTCTTCGTGGACCCCGCCCCCGGTGCTGGACCCCGCTCATACGCGATGCGCCGACAACGTTCGACAATGGCGAGATCTGTCACAACCGGAAGTGCCGCTACTCAGCGCATCGCATCATGTCACCGATCGACTCTCAAGGTCGACGGACGCCGACGACAGTGGCCTG
>JAJYMP010000019.1 GCA_021786915.1 Chloroflexota bacterium | reverse complement strand
TGCGGACCGCGCGCCGGGAGTGCCTCGACCACGTCCTGGTCCACGGGCGTCGGCACCTCGAGCGGGTGCTCGGGGCGTACGTCGCCCACCACCGTGATGAGAGACCCCATCGGGGACTGGGTCTGGCCGTGCCCGCAGGTAACCGACCTCCTCCGATCCCCGAGGCGACCGGAGTGCCGCGAGTCGAGCGACGGGACGTGCTGGGCGGTCTGGTCCACGAGTATCGCCGGGCAGCGTGATCGGGATTGTTGAACCCTTCAGGCCGAGCCCCCGGAGCCCTGCGAGTGGCTCCGGAGCGCGTGACGAGCGCTCCGCACCCGGAACCCAGCGCGCCACAGGGAGGTGGGCGCACGCCCGGGATAGCGGTTGCCCAGGACCCGTCTTCTCCGTTGGGCAGCTAGAGTCCGTGGATCTGGAGGTAGATGCCGCCGGCAGATCCGCCCGCCAATGCGTACGCGATCAGCAGGCCACCCGTCGAGGAGTCCAGCAGCAGGACGGGGGATGTGACCGACCTGCTCGAGACGCCACTCGAGGCCCAGCTGCCGATGCGACCCTGGTAGAGCCGGAGGGATGCGCCGGCCACCAGCACGTAGACCCTGCTCGTCGCCCCATTGACCGTGATCGCCGCGGGGCCCACGTCCTTGGTGATCCGCTGGAGGGACCACTTGCCGGACGACCGCATCGCGACGTACACGCCATCGGAGGGGTCGGGGCCCGGCGTGGCGCAACCGCCCCCGCCGGCGTGATCGCGGACGATGGCGATGTACGGCACGCCCCCGGGGCCGAGGACGAATCCCGAGGGGTGGTCGGGCGAGTCCGCGCCAGGCACGGGCTGGCTGGAGATCTTGGAGCCCGTGAATGTGCCGTACCGAAGCCCGCTGCTGCCCGTGAACGCCAGGCGCAGCGCGCCGTCGCTGCCGACACGGAAGACTCCGCCGTAGAAGTCGGGTGTCGCGACGCGGCTGACCGAGCCGCCCGCGACGGTCTCGATGTACAGCAGCCCGGCGTTCCCGTACACGCCGAGGTAGAGTTTGCCGCCGCCCCCGCGCAGGGCCACCAGCGCATCGTAGTCCTTGCCCACCTGGACAGGGGCCGACCACCCGCCCGAAGGGAGCGACCGCCTGCGGTAGTAGACGCCAGGGTGCGCTATGGGCGGTGCGTTCGATCCGCACCCCGCCTCGCCATCCTGGGCGAGGGTGTAGATGACATACTCCGTGGAGCCGAGGAACGCGAGCATTGGCCCGTACTGCACGCCCCGGGCGGGCGCGCTGAACTTCGTGGTCGACCAGCGCCCGTCCGTTCCGGCCGCCCAGTAGCGGATCTGGCTGCTGCAGTCGCCGGCGGCGTGGTAGCCGCCGCTCTGGTCGATGCCCGCCACCACGCCGTGGCAGCCCGAGGACGACGGCAGCAGCTCGGCGCCGGCCGCGAGAGTCGCCCTCCGGGTGCCCGCGGGCGCCTTGACGGTCGAGCCGTCAGACAGCATCGCGTCGAAGCTGAAGGTCACTGTCCCAGGGACGACTCCGAGGCCCCACAGATCGACGGCACAGGACCAGACGCCACCCGACCCGGCCTTGGTGGCCGCGCACGCGGCCTTGCTCGTCGAGCCCCACGTAGCGCTGAAGGCAACCTTGGCGATGCTCAGAGTGGTCGGCGTCACGGTCGGCTTGGCCGACAGGGTGAGGGCCGAGGTCGTGAGCTTCGCGCCGTCCTTGGGCGCGACCCAGGAGGCAGTGATGGTTGGCGCGGCGGGCGGAGCCGCGTCGCCCGGGCAGCCGGTCCCGAAGTTGCCCGAGGTGTAGGCCCCGCGGGGCGGGATGCCGGACGGGGCCTTCGCGAGCACGTCCGGGTCCGAGAATCCCTGCGTGATCCTCTGGGAGTCCGCCCACCACCAGCCGGGCTGGATGGCGTTGGGATCGGTCACGCTCGGGTTCGCGGCGGTCGGGACCGGGACAGTCGGCTTGGCCTCGACCTGGAAGTGGACGTGCGGCCCGGTCGCCCAGCCGGTCTGCCCGTCCGTCCCGAGCGGGGTGCCGAGGCAGACCGGGGACCCGACCTCCAGGCCGGCCGGGACCGAGTCCGGGGCGAGGTGCATGTACAGGCCCGCGGTGTGATCGCCCTGGTCGACCAGCACGTAGTTCGCCTTCGTCCAGCAGCCCGGGTCGGCGGTCCCGTCAATGTCGGTGTTGAGGCCCTTGCACTGCGTCGTGGAATCGCGCTGCAGGCCGATGACCGTGCCGGCGCGCGCGGCGACCACGGTGAACGGCGCGTTGTTGCCCGTCCCGAAGTCGAAGGCGTACTGGCCCTGCTTGCCGAGTGCGTGGTCGCCGGCGTCGAGCCCGGTATCGAGGTTCGTGTTCGTGACGGCCAGCTTGGTCCCCGCCCCTGCGGGGAGGTAGTACTGCACGAGCAGCTGAGCCGCGGCTGGTGCGGCGGACGGCGCAGAGGCACTGGCGGACGACGCGGCCGAGATGGCGGGTGCGGACGTCGCGAGCGGAGTTGGCGCCGGCGTGTTGTTCGACCCGCAGCCCGCGAGGACAAGCGCGACCGCCAGAACGGCCGCCCGACGCGCGACGATCACGAGCCCATCCCTCCACGAGCTTAGCTACCACTCATCGGGACGCTGGGGCGGAGGATAGGCCGTCCTGACCCAGTCAACTGACCCATCCCGCTGGGCCGTCGCCCGCGGGACCATGTCGGGGATGGACGCCCGCGACCCCAGCCGCCGCCACCGGGGCGCCGTCAACCGGCGCCAGTACGGCCTCGCCGGCCTGCTCGCCTGCGCCGCGTGCGGCCGGCACCTCACGGGGCACGTCGGGCGGCACCAGCACCAGGACGCCTGCGAGGCGTTCCGGGCCGCCGCGCC
>JAJYMP010000622.1 GCA_021786915.1 Chloroflexota bacterium | reverse complement strand
CTCGCCGCGCAGGTAGATCGCGGGGAACTTCACCGTCTTGCGCGAGCCCGTGTTGGCGTCGACCCACTCCACCGTCGAGCGCTCGTAGGCGTGCGCCCGCTTGGTGACCAGGTTGTAGACGTCGTTGGACCAGTTCTGGATGGTCGTGTAGCGGACCTTCGAATCGGCCAGGGCGACCACCTCGACGACGGCCGCGTGGAGCGAGTCGGTCGCGTAGATCGGCGCGGTGCAGCCCTCGATGTAGTGGACCTTGGCGCCCTGCTCCACGACGATGAGCGTCCGCTCGAACTGCCCGGTGTTCTCGCCGTTGATCCGGAAGTAGGCCTGGAGCGGCAGCGGGACCTCGACCCCCTTGGGCACGTACACGAACGAGCCGCCCGACCAGACCGCCGAGTTGAGGGCCGCGAACTTGTTGTCCTCGGGCGGGACGACGGTGCCGAAGTACTGGCGGAAGATGTCCGGGTACTCCTTGAGCGCCTGGTCGGTGCCCATGAAGACCACGCCGATCTTGGACAGCTCCTCGCGCACCGAGTGGTAGACGACCTCGGAGTCGTACTGCGCGCCGACGCCGGCCAGGAACTTGCGCTCGGCCTCGGGGATGCCCAGCTTCTCGAACGTCGCCTTGATCTGCTCCGGGACGTCGTCCCAGGACTTCTCCTCGCGCTCCGAGGGCTTGCGGTAGTAGACGATCTTGTCGAAGTTGATCGCGTCGAGCCCGTCGGTCCACATCGGCATCTTGCGCTTGACGAAGTGGTCGTAGGCGCGGAGCCGGAACTTGAGCATCCACTCCGGCTCGTTCTTGAAGGCGCTGATCTCCTCCACCGTCTCGCGGGTGAGGCCGCGCTTCGTCTGGGCCAGGTACGTGATGTCGTCGTGGAAGGCGTACTGGTCGCGCTCGTCGCGGACCAGGTCGCGGGTGGTGCTCATGACTGCTCCGTTGCAGGCGGCGGGCGCCGCGGAAGCGCTAGGTCGAGGGTACTGGCGTCGGGAACGCCACGGGCGCTGTGAGGACGCCTGCCCCCGGGCTAATCCCTAGTGGAATTATCGGAATTATCGGCCGATCCGTCAACGCGACTTGCGCGGCTGGTCACGGGCCCCTTGCACGGGCCGCCCAAGGCCACGATGCGTGCGCGGCATCAGGCTCGCGCGGCCCTCGTCGCGTTGATGGTCCGTGCGCATCAGGTGGCCCGCTGTCGTGGCGGCCCGCGGGAATTGAACGAGCGCGGCCCAGACGGACCGCGCTCGTCGGGTGGTGCCAGGCGCGAGCGTCAGTGCGCCGCGGCCACCAGATCCGGGATCAGGTTGGCCGCGTTCGGCGTGCCCAGGCCCGTCACCGGGTCCCAGCCCTTCGTCGCCGGGTAGCCCGGGATCGACGCGTCGGTCTGGTTGTTCCCCGTGGTCACGTCGTAGAAGTCAGCGGCGTACATGGCGGGGTTGGCACCGATCTTGTACAGCGCCGGGTTGATGAGCCCGAGGCCGCCGCCGTTGAGCTGGTCGGCGATCGCGACGAGGCCCGCCCAGTTGGGGCACGACACCGAGGTGCCGCCGACGATGAACCAGCCGCCGTCGAGGCTGTCGTACACGAGCACGCCCGTCAGCGCGCTGGCCTCGTAGGCGACGTCGGGGACACCGCGCATCGAGCCGATCGAAGTGCTGCCTGCCGGCAGGTTGTCCTGGTAGGACGGCTTCGCGAACACGCGGCTGTAGCCGCCGCCCGACGCGACCCAGCCCACCTCGGCCACGCCCGGGTTCGCCGGGCAGCGGCCGGGCGGGTCGACCGAGTCGACCGTGCGCGTCGTGGTGGCGGTCGGGTCCGTGCACAGGTAGGTGCCGCCGACCGCGGTCACGAGCGGGTCGGACGCGGGCCACACGACGGTCGGGTACGGGATGAGGGACCCGCCCTGCCCGACCGGCTGCTTCATGCCGTTCGCCGTCTCGCCGTCGCCGGACGAGCCGAGCACCGTCACGCCGTGCTGCGCCGCGGCGATGTACGCGTGGCGCAGGTTGAGCAGCGACTGCATGCTGCCGAAGGACTCCTCGGCGGCGGCGAAGCTCTGGCTGATCACGTTGGCCATGCCCCGGTCAACGAGCGCCTGCTCGGCATTCATCATCAGCGGGAAACCCTGGACGCCGAGCGTCTCGGCTGTCGGGACGGTCACGAGCCGGATGTTCGCCTCCGGTGCGATCGAGTGCGCCCACTCCACGTCGAGCGAGACCTCGAGCGCCCAGCCGTTGTGCGCCTCCTGGCCCGGGCTCTTGCTGGTCGGCGGCGGCGCGAAGGTCCCGGGCGACCCCTGGAAGCTCGTGACCTTGAAACGCGACCTGGCTCGATCGAGCTTCGGGCCTGCGGCCTTGGCGTCGCGCCTGGCGCGATGATCCCCCATCCACGCCTGGGGCGTGCTCGGCCGAGCACCCGACCATGGCAGCGCCCAGAACGATCCTGTCAGGCGATGCAGGATTCGGCGAACCGGCCCGCGATCCACGGGTCCACCACCGCGTGGAAGGCATCGCCGCGATTACGGCGGACGCAATGACCGGCTCCGTCGACCACGACGATCTCGATCGCCGGGTTGCGAATCGCCTCGATGAGGGAACGGGATCGAGGGACGATCGTGTCGTCGGTGCCGGTCACCACGAGCGCTGGCCGTCGAATCCGCGCTGCCAGCACCGGCCATGGGTCCCGCATGGAGAGGGCGAGGCGGCCCAGCGCCAGGAACGCCGCATCAGTCTCGCGCTTGGCCTCCGCCCACGGCTCGAACTCGATCTCGGGCCACCCCGGGTGCGTCACGCGCTCCGCAGCGAGCGTGCCCGCCGGGTCCTCGACGAACCGGCGGCGGTCCGCGGTCCATCGCGTCGGGAAGATCG
>JAJYMP010000357.1 GCA_021786915.1 Chloroflexota bacterium | reverse complement strand
CGCCGACGTCGTGTCCCGCCGCCTCGGCGACCGCGTTCAGCAGTGGATGACGATCAACGAACCGTGGTGCATCTCGTTCTTCGGACACCTGACGGGTGAGCACGCGCCCGGTGTGCGCGACCTCGCGACGGCCCTCCAGGTCGGTCACCATCTCCTCCTCGCCCACGGTGCGGCCATCCCGGCGATCCGAGCCAACGGTGACGCCGAAACCCGTGTGGGGATCGTCTGCAACCTCACGCCTGGCGTGCCAGCCTCGGACGGCGACGCGGATCGGCGGGCGGCCACCCGCTGGGATGGCTTCTTCAACCGCTGGTTCCTCGACCCGCTCGCGGGGCGTGGTTATCCGGCGGACATGGAGACGTACTACGGGGCGGCCGGTCCCACGGTCGGCCCGGGTGACCTCGAGCAGATCGCGACGCGGATCGACTTCTTCGGGCTCAACTACTACTTCCGGGCCCTGGTCGCCGACGACCCGACGAGCCCGCCACCCCAGGTGCGGCCGGTCACCGTGCCCGGAGCCCGCCACACCGCGATGGGCTGGGAGATCTACCCCGATGGCCTCCATGACCTGCTCGTGCGCCTGAGCCGCGACTACCGGTTCGGGATCCTCTACGTCACCGAGAGCGGCGCGGCGTTCGAGGACCGGATCGATCCGGATGGCGCCGTGCGCGACCCGGATCGGACCGTCTACCTGCGCGACCATCTGGCCGCCGCGCGCCGAGCGATCGACGAGGGTGTCCCACTACGGGGATTCTTCGCCTGGTCGCTGCTTGACAACTTCGAGTGGGCCCACGGTTACGCCAAGCGCTTCGGCCTGGTCCACGTCGACTACGAGACCCAGGAGCGGCGGATCAAGGAGAGCGGGCGCTGGTACCGTGCGCTCATCGCCGCGAACCTGCCCTGAGGCCGCCATGTCCGGCCGACTGACGATACGGTCGCGGTCGATGACCGCCCCGCCAGACGCGACCTCACCGGCGTCAGCGACTCGTCGCCAGCCCCCGGACAGCGCACTTGACCCGGGACGCCTCTGCGAGCGCCTGATGGCCCTGGAGCCGATGGCACGGGCGAACCCGGCCTCGATCCGGATCGTTCGGGCACCGGGGCGAGTCAACCTGATCGGCGAGCACACCGACTACAACCAGGGGCTCGTCATGCCGGTCGCGATCAACCTGGAGATCAGGATCGCCTACGTGCCGACAAACGACACTCGAGTTGAGCTGACCCTGGCGGCAAGCGGCGAGCGCGATGCCTTCGATCTCCGCGACGTTGGACCTCCGCGCGGCACCTGGATCGACTACGCGGCCGGCACCGCCTGGGCGCTCGCCGCCGCTGGAGCGGCGCCCGTCGGGCTCCGCGGACTGGTCGCCAGCACGCTCCCGGTGGGAGCGGGCCTCGCCTCGTCGGCGGCCCTCGAGCTCGCCCTGGCGTGGGCCCTCTCCGGGCACGGGCCTCCCACCCTCAAGCCGATGGCCCTGGCGCAGACGTGTCAGCGGGGCGAGAACGAGTATGTCGGCGTTCGCTGCGGGCTGATGGACCAGTTCGCGTCGTCGCTCGGGGAGACCGGCGCCGCTCTCCTCCTGGACTGTCGTTCCTTCGAGTACCGCTCCGTGCCCCTGCCCGTCGACGAGGTCGCTCTCGTCGTCTGCCACAGCGGTTCGCCCCGACGCCTCGGATCCTCCGAATACAACGCCAGGCGCACGGAATGCGAGCAGGCCGTCGAGCAGCTCTCCCGGCTTGATCCCGCGGTCCACTCGCTACGCGATGTCGCCCCCGCGATGATCGACGCGGTTTGCGGCGCCCTCGACGAGAAGACGGTGCGCCGATGCCGTCACGTCATCGCGGAGAACGAGCGGGTGCTCGGGGCTGAGGCGGCGCTCCACGCGGGCGATCTGGCCACGCTCGGGCGGCTCTTCGCCGAGAGCCACGCATCGCTCCGTGACCTCTACCAGGTCAGCTCACCGGAGCTCGACGCGCTCGTGGCGATCGCGTCCGCGACCGAGGGCGTGGTCGCCGCCCGCATGACCGGGGCGGGCTTCGGCGGCTGCACCGTCAACCTCGTCCGCCGCGACGCGGTCGAACGGCTCCGCCGGGCGGTCCTCGACCAGTACCCTCGGAAGGCCGGCCTCCAGGCTGCCGTCTACGTCGTCGAGCCGGTGGCCGGCGCTGGGGTGGTCGAGGACCGCTGAGTCCGGGGCGTGCCCGGGGGGTCGACTTCGATTGGATGGTCAGAGGACGTAGACCGTCAGGAAGAGCACCGTCCAGACGACGTCGACGAAGTGCCAGTAGTAGCTGACCGCCTCCACGCCGGTGTGGCGTTCCCGGGTCACCAGCCCCAGACGGGCGCGGTTGACGACGATGCCGATCAGCAGCAGACCGCCGAGCACATGGGCGCCGTGGAAGCCGGTCAGCGTGTAGAACGTGCTGCCGAAGACGCCGTCGGCGAACCCGAATCCGTTGTTCAGGAACTCGTAAGCCTGGATGGAGAGGAAGACGGCACCCAGGACGAGCGTGGCCAGCAGCCCGCGGAGGAGACCCGCCGGATCGCCGTGGCCGATCCTGCCCACGGCCCACTGCATCGTGACACTGCTCGAGAGGAGGAGAACCGTGTTGAAGCCGACGAGCGGCAGCTCGGGGCGCTCGAGCTCGGGCAGCGGTGGCCAGGCGGGTGCCTGGGCTCGCAGCACGAAATAGGCCGCGAAGAACGCACCGAAGAGCATCACCTCGGAGAGGATGAAGAGCCGCACGTGGAGGAGCTTCGCACGGCGTACGAGGCGGTCCGCGCCCGGAGCGACCTGCCGATCATCACCCAGATGACGGTCGGCACCGACGGGCTGACGGCCTACGGTTCGGCGCCGGCGGTCTTCG
>JAJYMP010000445.1 GCA_021786915.1 Chloroflexota bacterium | reverse complement strand
TTCAGCGCAAGCTCGCGGAGTTGATCGCGGGTGAGTAACCCTGCCTGGAGGAGGCATAGCCTGACAGACCACTGCTTGGACCCGTCTTTCTGCGACCACCATCCCCGCTCGTGAGCGGGCACCAAGGCGTCCGCGTCGCTGACATCGTCCCTGTCGGACCTGCCCTGGCTGGGGCCGACCTCACGGTTCGTGCCCCTGCGGTTCGCGCGAAACTCGACGCCGATGCTCCGGTGGTATGCTCCGAGGATGCTCCGAAGCCGTTTTTCCTGCGCGGCGCTCGTCGTCGTCCTCGCAGTCGCATGTGGCGGTGCCCAGCGCGAACCGCCTTCGACGGCGGCGACCGCCAACGAGCCTCGATCCCTCGACCACAAGATTCCCTACGATCTTGGTGACGTCGAGTTCGCATCGGGTGACGACATCAGGATCGACGAGATTCGAGGCGATCGTCCGACGTTTGAGGTCGGCGGGACGTACCAGGTGGTCGGGCACTATCGCCTTGCCTCGAAGGAAGAGGCGTTGCTGTTGCTGTCCGTTACCGTGAACAATCCCCCGCCTGGCTATCGGGGCAGCCCGGTGGATCCCAAGAGCAAGCTTAAACTGAAGAGGGGAGAGGGCGACTTCAGGCTCGTGATTCGGCTGGATCGGCCAGGCAACCCGCATCTCACCTACTACGCGGGGGGCCACCCGTTTGGCGGTGCGTACTTTGGCTCTGGCGCGTGGCTACTTCGGGCGAAAAGCTGGAGCTACTCCGGAGCAGCGCCCTAGATGGCCCGACGAGCGGATGTTGGGGAGGCTCAGGGAGAGGGCGATCGCGTGATCACCACGCCACCCACCACCCTCGACGGCGCAACGGTCGTGTGCTGGTCCCCGATCGACGAGCGCCACGCGTTCACCGGCAGGACTAGCCACTCCGTGGACGGCCAGCCCATCGGACCGATGTGCGCCCTGGCAGTGTGCCGCTATCCCGGTGAGGATTGCGTCTACCTGTTCGGCTGCGACGCCAACTGGACGGTGGTCGCCGACACGTGGCACGAGACGATCGACGAGGCGGTGCGCCAGGCGGAGTTGGAGTACGAGGGCGTAGCGGCGACCTGGGTATGGGTCGGCGGGGGGTAGCGAGGCTCGGGAGTGGATTGGCGTCGTGCGGGACGATGTCCGGATGAGGACATGTACTCCCGGACGATCGTAAGGGGTCTTCGCACCGACTTGCCGCGCCGGGGCGTCGATGGCCGAGGCCGGCGATCGATGCCTTCGAGGCGGTCTGGACACCAGGTGCCGATTCCTCGTGCTGCCCCAGAAGGAGCGATGGTCGAAGGCAACGCGCGCATCGACGCTCTGAAGGCGCTGCATCGGCGTGCCTGCGGCCGTCGGGTGGACAACCGATGACGCTCCGTCGAACAACCCACCAGGCCCCGCCTGGGTCGATCCAGCGAGCAGTGCTACCATGGCGAAAGTCGGCCAAGGGACTGGAGGACCAGGGCGTGTCCACCGAGTACCGCGTGCGTTGCGAGAGGCGCGGCGGCGAGCATCGCGGCTCGGACGATCGGAACGCGCAGTCGGGGTTCACTACCACCGGGCCGTTCGACGCCAGCGCCGACGGCGTGGTTGTCCGGTCCGCCTTCTGGGCTATCGCCGGCACGTCGGGCAGGCTCACCCCCCTGGTCGACCCTGTCGATGTGCCTGTCCTGCGGCGCAGTGGGCTGTCGTACTCCCCGGCCGGGGGGAATGGACGACTCGTCGAGGTCAGGAGGTGGATCTGCGCGGACTGCGGCACGGTCTATCAGCACGCGGACCTGGTGGTCGCCTCGCCGGGGGCGGGCTGGCTCGTTGTGATTGGGGCCGTGCTGGTGGCGGCGCTGCTCGGGCACGTGCCTCCCGCCGTAGCCGGGCTGGTCAGCGTCGCGCTGGTCATCTGGCTGATCCTGTTCCGGGTCGTCGGGCGCACGCTCCTCCGATTGTTCCACCCGGCGACGAGACCATGGCGCGCGGGCGGTCCATGCCCCGTCTGCGGATCACGGAGCCGTGTGGCACCTCATGCCGTCGGCAGCAGGAGACTGCCCTGCCCGAGGTGCCATTCACGATCGGTGTCGGTCATCGCCGCTGGGACACCGTCGCCGGAGCCAAGGGACCAACATTGAAGCGTCGTGACGTCTTCGTCGCCGTGATCGCCGTCGAGCGCGGCTCGTGCCTGGCGTGGTGCCTGCCGCCGTTCGATCGGACGGTCGCCGATCGATTCGTTCGTCACCGCGCCGAGCTTGAGACGATGGTTGCGATGCTTCGCGCGGATCCGGGCATCGGCGCCATCGGTGGCGACTTCGAGTTCGCCTCCCACAGGCGCTTCATCCGTGCCTCCGCCGACGAACTGGGCGTCAGATGGGAACGCCTCGACGACTACAGGGCGTTGATGGCGAGGGCCGGTGTGAAGCGCATCGATCGAGACGGCGATGACTCCATGCAGTTCATGACGTGGGCATCGGGCGCGCTCGACCACACGCACCATAAGGGTGTCGCCTGGTTGCTTGCCGATCCTCCTTCCTGCGGCCGCCGCAGGTACACGCTGCTCTGCGAGCATTGATATGTTTTCCGGGACTGAAGGACCTCAAGGCGATGACCCCGCAGGCCACCACCCTCGTGCCCTGGACCGACTTCGAACTGGAAGGTCTGGCCCTTCGCTGGTCGGCCCTGCGCACGTCCGTGAAGGTCAGGCCGCCGGGCTGGCCCTCGCACAAGGCTGCGCCAGGGTCGTCGCGTCCGATTGTCATGGTTGTGGTCGAGAACCCCGAAGCCGTCGCTACGGTGCCATCACGCAGTACATCTGACCTCCACGAGCGACGCCCTCCCTAGCGAGATTCCGAAGTTGGTCGAG
>JAJYMP010000741.1 GCA_021786915.1 Chloroflexota bacterium | reverse complement strand
TATTGGATCGCCCCGGGCCGACGGATCATCTTGCTCACGGTGTTTGCGAAGACCCAGCGCCAGGAGCGACGAGAGATCGTCCGGGCGAAGCAAGCAATGGAACGGTGTATTGCCGAGAACCACAGCACTGACGACAAGGAGTGAGGACCATGACTGAGCGGACGACCTGGGAAGACTTCAAGGCAGAGCACCCCCTCACCGATGAGGGACGCGCTGCATACGAGGACGAGGCCCGCATCAGCGCCTTTCGGGACTTCGTCTACCGACTCCGGCGCGAAGCGGGCCTGACCCAAGCTGAGCTGGCGGAACGGATGGGCACGACGCAGTCCGCGATCGCCCGGATGGAGGGTGGCGGAGCCCGGCCGACCCTCGAGACGCTCGAGAAGCTCGCGGCCGCAGTCGGAGGTGAGCTTGTGGTCGGCGTTGGCGAACACCTTTCGGACAACCGCAGCATCGCCAAGCTCGTGCGCGATGGCCATGCGGTGATTCGTCGCGCAAGTTAGACCGGATCGCAGAAGATCGATTACAGCCAGACGGATCGATCGCTCCCGACGTGCCGTTCGGCGCTACCAGTGGGACCCGAAGCACCGTTGTTCTGGCGCGGCGTTCGGCGCGTGCGTTCGGCGCGTGCGTTCGGCGCGACCGGGATGGCCTCGGAGAGGAACGCGGTTCCGCCCCGGTCGCCCCGGAACCGTCGATCGGGGCGGTTAGGGCTTCAACTTCCAGTGATGGGGACCGACGCCGAATGGCACTTTGGCGGCACGGGCCGGACCAGGGATCGATCCCAGCGATGGAGCGTTCTTGGGTCGTCGTTACGGTGTGTTTCGGAGAACTCGCGCCGCAACCCCACCCGACGACGAGGATGAAGGCGACACATCCTGCATGAGCAGGCATCGCCCTGACGGGAGACATGCTGCCTGCCCCGGATAGTTGCTCGAGTAGCCACTCGGGGCAGGAGGGAGTGGCCCGGTGAGCCTCCAGTGCTCACCCCCGTCGGTCGTGACCGCCACCTGTGTGCCCACCACCATGCAGTGTCCGGTCGCAGGACAGGCCAGCCAGGACGATCCGGTGTTCAATGTCGGCAGGCCCGCAGCCCGCAGCGCGTGCCAGGGAAGTCCCGCACCGCCAGCCAGCATCGTCACCTTGCCGCTGCGGGCGTTGGTGAAGGCAACCAGGCAGTTCGACGCTTCGGC
Source organism: Chloroflexota bacterium (assembly GCA_021786915.1). The sequence continues at coordinate 1,678 of JAJYMP010000741.1, read as the reverse complement.
GCATGCGACAGCGTCCGGCCAGCCCGGCGGCTGGTAACTCTCGCTGAGCGTCCTGCCTCCGTCCGTGCTTGCCAGGACGATGCCCCTGGAATCCTCGGTGCGGTACGCCCCTTCGGCGGAGATGGGGACGATGTCGGCGCCTTCGCCGATGAAGATGCAGCTGGCCTCTGTGCACGCCACCGAAGACAAATAGAGGTAGTGCTGTCCCGATCGTCCCGGAAGGTTCGCCGATGCTGTCCAACTTATGCCGCCGTCGTTCGAGGTCAGCACGCTGGTGGCATAGAAGCGGTCGGCCCCGGAAAGGGGCTGCAGACCGTCGATGACCGGGGCGTCCTGTCCCCACGCCAAGGCCACGCAATGGGAGATCGTCGGGCAGCTCATGTCGGTCACGAGGCCCACCGATGACGGAAGCAGGTGCTCCTGCCACGACCGGCCGCCGTCTCGAGTTGTGAGCACGGCCACGGTAGAGCCCGGCTCGTTGGGGGGCTGGCCCGCGTTCAATACAGCGCCCACCGCGCAGGAGTCGGCGCTCGCGCAAGCGATGGGAGACGACAGCCACGTCGCCGGAGGAAGCGCCAGCTGCCTCCAGGTCCTGCCGTCGTTCGTCGTTCGGTAGGCGGTAGAGCGAAACGGTGCGAAGCCCGGCGTGCCACCCGGTTCAGTTGGCTTGCCATTGGGCGCAACCCCGTTTGCCTGGATCACCACGTAGCAGGCCCCATCCGACGTCCCGGCGCAGGTGATGAGCGACGATGGGCCCGCCCCGAGGTAGTTCGGAGGCCCGCCGTGGAACCACATTGTCGGTCCGGTGCTGTGCCATGTCCGCGAGGCCGCGGTGGCAAAGGGGCCGCTCATGGACGAACCCGAGAAACCGATGGCCTCGTAACCCCCAACCCCGGCGCCCACCACGACGACGATCGCCGCGACCAAGAGTGCACGTCGGCGCCACCGCCGCCGCTGCCTGGCGCGCGCCTCGGCGATCAGTGCCTGGGCGTCGAGTTCCTCTTGGGTCAGGACATCCATAATGCTAGTATTCATAGCATCATCTCGAACGTCAAGGTCGACCGCGCTGAGCCAGTGGCACTGCATGACCAGGTCGCCGCCGAGATACGACGCGCCATCGCCCGTGGCGAGGCCAAGCCAGGCGATCGCCTCCCACCTGCCAAGGATCTCGCCGCCGAGATGGGAGTCAACGCCAATACCGTCTTTCGCGCCCTTCGTCTTCTTCGCGACGAGGCTCTGTTGGAGTTCTCCCGCGGGCGAGGCGTGCGCGTGACGGGTACCCGGCAGCAGAGTGTGCTCATCGATCGCACTCGAGAGCTCATCGTCCTCGCTCGTCGAGAGGGCTACCGCAAGGAGGACCTGCTCCGGCTCATCCACGAACTGGCGTAGCGGGCGGTATCCGTATCGCTCAAGGGAGGGCGACAGAACAGGTTGTCTCGAGCGGATTTGTGCAGCCGAGGCTCAATGTCCTGTTGAGCAATTATTCGGCGATATGTGTCGCTTGCCACCAACAAGGGGGCTGGTGGCATCGCTGCGCATTCCGGCGATCGGGGCTTCCAGGATCACCCATCTCCTGACTTCCACCTACGATGCTCGACCTACGCGCCTCCCGGTACGTCCGGCATGACCACCAGTACCACCGGGACCGAAGCCGCCTCGATCACGTACTGGACCCTGT
>JAJYMP010000162.1 GCA_021786915.1 Chloroflexota bacterium | reverse complement strand
GCGGGAATTCGTCGCGAAGTAAGAAGGCGATGGTGACCACCGGGTTGAGATGCGCGCCGGAGACGGCACCGATGGCCAAGATGACGGCCATCACCATCAGCCCGGGCGCCACGACTTCTGCGCTGTTGCTGACCGATCCTTTGTAAAGGGCGCCGATCGTCACCGCACCGGCCGCGACGAGCACCAGGAAGAAGGTGCCCACGAGCTCTGCAAAGATGCGCCGCCACTCGTACGCGAGGTTCCCGAAGTCGCGTTCCCACGGCGTCGGGAGCCGTATCGGGGTGCCCGACAGGATCCTTGAGACCTCGCCCAGGGTGACCTGCTGGGAGGAGAGCGTCTGAGCCATCGCGCCGAGAGCGGTCGCGCCAGGGGCCGATGACGCCGCCGACGAGGTCCTCGGGGCCGCCGACGAGGCAGTCGAGACCGTCGCGCCGTGAGCCGGCCCTGCAGAGTCCGGCGGTGCCGAGCCCGGAGAGGCGTCGGCCTCGGGCATGAGCACCCCCCTTCCGCCGGTACGAAGCACTGCCCTGCGACCCTGTGTCGCGTTGCTCCGATGGTATGTCCTGCGAGGCACCGGATCCGCGCTTTGCCGGACCAGTGCGCCCCTCGGAGGTGTTGCCCGTGCTGACGGATCCGTGGGCTGGCACGAGGGCTGTCCGTGGGCTGGCACGCGGGCTGGCATGCCCGATCCCGCCCAGGGGGTCAGCGCACGCCACCTCCGCGCACGCTCGCTGCGGCCGTGTTCCCGACAGGCGCGCTCTCGACAGGCGCGCTCCCGACAGGCGCGCTCCCGACAGGCGCGCTCTCGACAGGCGCGCTCTCGACAGGTCCGCTCTCGACAGGTCCGCTCCCGGGAGCATGCTCGGCGGTCGGCGACGGGGTGTGCTCGGCAGGCCGAGGCGACGTCTCCGAGATCGGGGAGCCCGGCACGGCCGCGCTCGGGGCCGGCGCACCGATCGCGAGCCAGGCACGCCAGTGACGCCAGGTCACAACGAGGACGATGACACCGGCGATGGCCAACGCCACGCCGGCAGCCTCGACGAGCACGTCACCGAGTTGTCCGGGGTAGGCGAGCCAGAGCTTCTCGTCGAGCACGCGCTCGATCCCCCACAGCACCATGCCGGTACCGATGACCGCGCCGGCAGGCTGGCGACCACCGACGGCGGCCGCGCTCGCGCTCCCGCTCCGGCTCATGGCGACGCGATGCACGCGGCGTTCCACGTAGACGAGCACGCAGAAGATCGCAAAATCTTCGGCCGCCTGGAAGATCGGTACCGGCAAACGCCTTCCCACCTGGCCGGCGTAGTACATGCCGAACCACTGGTGGGTCGCGTGCCCGCCTCCCGCGTACATCAGCTGAGGACCGAGAAGGCGGCCCATCGCCCAGGCGGCGGCGAGCACCGGTGCGAGGATGTCCATGGCGGCGCCCAAGCGGAGCTCGGGGCACCGCCGCCGCGTCAGCACTGCTCCCACCGGGACTCCGAGGAGCAGGCCGCCCCACGAGGAGAGCCCGCCGTGCCAGATGGCGAGCACCTGTGCCGGATCGGCTTGGTAGTAGGAGAGGTTGGCCAAGACGTGCATGGCACGTGCGCCCACGATCGCGGCGACCGTGACGACGATGAAGAGGCTCAGCACCCAGTCCGTGCGATAGCCGCGTGACCTCAGCCGTCGCTCGAAATAGCGGTAGGCGAACCAGAAGGTGATGGCGAGGCCGATCCCATAGGTATGGACGACCAGCGGACCCAGGTGGAAGGCGACAGGGACGGGCCTCACCGGTCAAGTATCCCCCGTGCCGGCAGCGGTGTTGCAGCGGCGGCCTCGATGGTGCCGCCGCCACGGCTCCGACAGCGGCTCCGATGGCGGCTCGAGCCTCGGCTCCCTCTCCGCCGGCGGCGCACTAGGGCCGGCCGGCCCCCGCGAATCCTGTGCCGAACCGGACCGGGTCGATTCGCACCACTGTCCCTGGGAACGTCGCCTCGATCATCATTGCGCTGCCCACGTACATCGCGACGTGGTCGGATCCACCCGGCCCGTAGAAGAGCAGGTCGCCTGGTTGCAGGTCCGAGATGGGCACCGGCACGCTGTCCGCCATCTGGGCGCCAGAGTAGTGCGGGAGGTACACGCCGGCCTGGCTCCACGCCCAGGCCGTGAGCCCGGAGCAGTCGAACCCGATGCCCGGATCCTCCGCTCCCCACACGTAGGGGACGCCCAGTTGGGACTCGGCCGCACGCACCGCGATGGCGCCTGCACCACCGCCCACAGCCGGCGGAGGAGCGACCGCGGGTGGCGCCACCGACAAAGCGGCCTGTGCCGAGGCGGTCGCTGCCGCAGCCGCTGCCGCCTGCTCTTGCGAGATCAACGCCGCGATCTGCCCTTTGACCTGGGCGAGCGCTGCGCGCTCCTGTGTCTCGAGCACCTGGGCCTGCTGGTAAGCGGCGTGCGCTGCCGCGACAGCGCTGGCCGCCTGCGCGTCCTCGGACTTGAGGGTCTGACGCTGGGCGCCCAGCTGTGCGACGGCGGTGCGGAGGTTCGCCATCGACGTGTCGAGGTCGCCGGTGACGACCTGGCTGTAGACCGAGGAGTCCATCGCTGATGTCTGGCTGCCCACGAAGATCGCGCTCGCTGCTGCGGCGGTCCCGCCGGTGACGTACGCCTCGATCGCTGCCCTGTGCAGCGTCACCTTGTCCTTCGCGATCGCGGCGACGGAGCGGTCGATGTTGGCAGTCGTTGCGCGGATCTGCGCGTCCACGGCGGCCTTCTTGGCGAGTGCGGCCTGGTACTGCTGGTCGAGCGCGTCGCTCCGCTGACCCGTCTGCTGGATCTCCGCCTCGATCTGCGTGGCCCTCGTCTGCTCGAGCGACAACGGGCTCGCG
>JAJYMP010000371.1 GCA_021786915.1 Chloroflexota bacterium | reverse complement strand
GGCGCTCACGTTGACCAGCCGGCGCCCCACCGTTACGATCGTCACACGGCGATGGCGCCCGCCGAGGCGCACCGGAGCGCCTGAACCGCATCGCGGGCTGATGGCTCCTGACGAGATCAATCAGGGAGTTTCATCGTGGCCCGGATCGCCGGAGTTCAGGTGTGCGTGTGTGAACGACCGGCCTCGCAGCCGCCGGCTGCCGACGCGTGATGTCGCCGGCCGAGATCGCCCTGCTCGGTGGCGCTGCGCTGCTGGCGAGCACGTTGGCGGCGGTCGCCGGCTTCGGCGGCGCGGCGGTCCTGCTGCCGGTCCTGGTCGCAGTCTTCGGCGTGCGCGACGCGATCCCGATCCTCACGGTCGCCCAGCTGGTCGGGAATGGAGCCCGGGTCCTCTTCAACCGCCGTGAGCTGGACATGCGCGTGGTCCGCTGGTTCACCCTTGGAGGCGTACCCGCCGCCCTCCTCGGTGGGTTCCTCTTCGCCAGCGCGCCGCTCTCGCCACTCACCCGCCTCCTCGTCGCGTTCCTCCTGCTGATCGTCGTCTGGCGGCACCTCCGCCCCGGTCCGCCCCCACGCCTGCCTCTTCGGGCCTTCGCCCCGCTGGGGGCCGCATCAAGCTTCCTCTCGGCGCTGCTGGGCAGCGTCGGGCCGCTCATGGCGCCCTTCTTCCTGGCCTACGGGCTCGTCAAGGGCGCCTACATCGGCACCGAGGCCCTGGCCACGGTGGTCATGCACGTGACGAAGCTCGTGGCGTGCGGTGGCGGCTCCATCCTGTCGCTCGGCGCGGTCGGGATCGGCCTCGTCCTCGGACCGACGATGGTCGGCGGCTCGTTCATCGGGAAGCGGATCGTCGACCGGCTGCCGGAACGCGTGTTCGTGGGACTCATCGAAGGCGTCCTCATCGTGGCGGGGCTAGCGTTCCTGCTGGGCGGTTGATGGCCGGCAGGCACGCGGTGGCCTCCGGCTGTCCCCCAGCGACAGAGGGACTGGGCACAAGGAGCGAGCAACGATCTCGGATGGAGGCCGTCTCCGCCGGATCGAAGCCGCCCGGACCCACGTGCTCCGGGAGGTCGATGTAGCCCTCGAAACGAAGGCCCACCGATCAGGCGCCGCTCACCTGGTGTTGGGCCCAGGCATCGAGGGCGTCATCGACCGGCAGTTCGAGTTCGAGCTGGCGCTGGTCATCGACATCGAGCAGCGCGAAGCCGTCGGCGATGGCCAGGAGGCCCGGCGACTGCGGGGTCGCGTCGCGGTCCTGCTGGACATCCGCACCGTGGACGACCTGGGCGAGGAGCGCGCTCGCCGGGTCGTCGATCTTGAACTCCTCGACGAGCGTCTCGAACGAGCTCTTGCCATCGCGGTGGGTGTAACGAGCGCCCTTGGCGTCGAAGCTCGTCGCGCCCTCGCGCGCGGCGTAGTCGAGGACCTGGTCGCGCGGCACGTAGACGATCTCGGCGGTGGGGTCGATGAACTTGCGGATGAGCCACGGACAGGCGATCCGATCGGTCCTGGGGTGCTCGCGGGTGACCCACTTCATCGCGTCGGTCCTCCTTCGGTGATGTCGAGTGCCGGGTGCCGCGCGAGCGGCTCGTGATGCCTCGTCAGTGCGTGCGCGTCTTCCCCGGAGTGATCGCACGGGTTCACGTGGATGACCGCGGTGTCGAGCTGGCGGACCTCGTGGAGCAGGCGGTGCCGGACCTCTTCCGAGACCCGGTGGCCCTCGCTGACGGTCATGTCGCAGTCCACCGTGATCGCCATCGAGGCTTCGAGGGCGTGGCCCAGCCAGCGCAGGCGCAGGCGGTCGACCGACTGGACCTCGGGCACCGACGACGCGATCGTCTCGACCTGCCCGACGAGCTCGGGCTCGACCGCGTCCATCAGCCGACCCAGCATCTGGCCCGTCGCCTGTTTCAGGACGACGAGGATGACCGCGGTGATGAGCAGGCCGACGAGCGGGTCGGCGAGTGGGTAGCCGGCGGCGACCCCGAGCGCGCCGGCGACGACCGCGAGCGAGGTCAGCCCGTCGGTCCGGGCGTGGTAACCGTCGGCGACGAGCGCGGCCGAGCCGATCGAGCGGCCGACCTGGATGCGGTAGAGGGCGACCGCCTCGTTGCCGGCGAACCCGAGGAGCCCAGCCACGAGGACGATCGGGATGTTCGTGATCGGCTGCGGGTGGATGAGCCGGCTGATCGACTCGTAGGCGGCGAGGATCGCCGAGGCGGCGATCATCGCCAGGACGAAGAGCCCGGCGAGGTCCTCGGCGCGCCGATAGCCGAACGTGTAGCGACGCGTCGCGGCGCGGCTGCCGATGGCGAACGCGATCCACAGGGGGATCGCCGTGAGCGCGTCCGAGAAGTTGTGGATCGTGTCGGCGAGGAGCGCGACCGAGCCCGAGACGAGGACGACCGCGAGCTGGGCCACCGCCGTGATCCCGAGGACGAGGAGCGAGAGTTTCAGCGCGCGAATCCCGCGCGCGTCGCTCGTCAGGGCATCGTCGAGCGAGTCACCCGGATCGTGGCTGTGACCGACGAGCGTCCCGACCAGGCGGCGCAGCCGGCTCTCGGGATGGTCGTGAGGATGCCCGTGATCATGACCGTCACCGTGGTCGTGCGGCTCACCGTGCTCATGAGCCTGGCGCTCGTGGGAGTGCTCGGTCATCTGGTCTCGTTCGAGTCCGTCAGGGCGCGCTCATCAGCGGGAGCGTCATCGGTCCGACCATTCTACCGTCCGCAGCAGGCGGTTCCGAGGTGGGCCCGCTCCTCGAGGAGCCGGAAACGGCGGCCGTGCGCTCGTTCCTGGCCAACCGCGGCGCACGTCGCGTGTCGTCAGCCCTGCCGCGCACGGAATCGGTGCGCGCGGTCCGCCATCTGGGGCCGG
>JAJYMP010000030.1 GCA_021786915.1 Chloroflexota bacterium | reverse complement strand
CGGGTACGCTGGCCGCCGCCGTCGCCGACGAAGCGGTACGAGAGTCGCGTCCCGGCCGGGTACGGGCCGACGCTCACCGACCAGGCGCGTCGCCCCCGGCCGGCCTGGCGACTCGCGGCGGCGGCGAGGTGTCCGGCCGGGTGTTCGGCGGCGGGCTGGGCCGCGGTGGGCTGGCCGTTCGTGGCGGCGGACCGGTCCGTGGCGGGCGACTCGGTGGGGTCGGGGGCGGGCTCGGCGGGGGCGGGCCCGCCTTTGGCGCCCACCGGATCGAGCGGCCGGCGACTCGTCCGTCCGTCGACCGTCAGCTCGACCGCGAGCTCGGCCAGGTCGGAGCCGCTCGTGGCGCGCAGCTCGATCATCTCGCCCTCGACCGGGCGGGCCGGCACCCGCTGGTCCGGCTCGAGACGGTAGGGATGCCCGAGGCCGAACGGACGGTGGCGGATCACCCCGCCGGCGTGGCCGGCAGACCGGCCGTGGGCGGACCGGTCACGGGCTCGGGCGGGGCGTCCGCCTCGGGCTTGGTCGGCGGCTTCACCAGCCCGAGCTCGAGCGCGAGGGTCAGGTACATCGCGTGCGACCAGAGGAGCGGCGTCGCGACCGGCCCCCAGCGCTCGAGCCACTCGTCCTCTCGTTCGGGCGCCAGGAGGTGATCGTCCACCTGCTCGGGCAGCTCACCCTCGGGCGTGGCGTGGGCGGCGACCCAGGCGAGCTGGCGCAGGGCCTCGTCCGTGCGACCGACGGCCGCGTAATGCCAGCCCAGCAGCGCCGCCAGGAGCAGCCACTCGCCGCCACCGTAATAGGTGTCGCCGAGGTAGCGATGGACGCCGCCGCCATGGACCAGTCGGGCCTCGATCGCCTCGATCGTCGCCACGACCAGGGGGTCACCGGCCGGGAGCATGGCGAACGGAGTCGCGACCGCGATCAGGCTCGCGTCGACCGCGTCGCCACCGAGCCATTTCGGGAGCCGGTCCAATCGCGCCGCGTCAGCCCGGACGAGCTCGGCCAGCTCCGCCGCGCCCTGGCTGGCGGTCGAGCGCAGGCCGCTCGACAGCTCGGTCCAGCTCGCGGCCGCCCGGAGCCCAGCGTGGATCGCAGCCAGGGTGGAGGTATGCCGGTACTCGGGATTCTCCTCCCACCAGTCGTAGCTAGGGTGGTCGCGGAACGCCGCGACATAGGCCGCCGAGAGGGCCGCCCCGGCGAGGAACGGCTCGATCGAGCGGCCATGGCGCTTCCGGTGCTCGTCGAGCGCCCACAGCCAGGCGCCATACCCGTCGAGCTGGAAGTCCGTCCACTCCTCGCCGGTCTCCCGGCCGTCGACCGTGTAGCGGGCATGGAGGAACTCACCGGTCTCGATCGTGACCCCGGCCCGACGCCGCGCGGTGAGCGCTTCGATCTGCTCGCCGCGCGCCTCGAGGATCCTGGCGCACCAGGCAAAGAACGCCTCCGCCGAGGCGACCTCGCCAGCCCGACTCATCGCGTCGGCGATGAACGCACCGTCACGAAACCAGGAGTAGCGATAGACCGGGAAGTTCGGTGAGGCGAGGTAGGCGCCGCTCGCCGCCTGGCCCTGGGCGATGATCTCGACGCTCCGAAGGGCGAGGCGTTCGAGCTGGGCGCGCTTGGGCCCGCGTTCGCTCACGCCTGCCCGCCCTGCTCGGTCTTCCACCACACGGTCGACCAAACGTCGATCCGTGGGATTCGAAAGACAAGGAAGCGCCCGGCGGCGGTGTTCGTGACGTCGAACGGCACGGGCCGTGCCAAACCGACATCGTCATCGGGTGTGTCAAACCAGACACCGGCGATCCCGCCCACGACCCGGACTCGAACTTCCACGCTGGTCAGAGGCGAGGGTCCCCTCTCCTGAGCTGTGTTCCAGGCGTCGGTCGTGAGCCCGCGGAGGTTGACCAGCTGGAGGACCGTCACATCGCCGAGCTCTCGACCGATCACCCACAGGGAACCCGGCTGCGCACCGGCCCCGTACGCATCAAGGTCTGGATGTGAGAGCACGATGACGTCGTTCGTCGGGCCGACATGCGTCCACGCGATGTCCGTGGTGGCCGGGCCATGGAGCAGCCCCGTGTTCCGGACCGCGAAGTCCGCGTAGCGGCGCACGACGGCAGCTTCGACCTGGTCGAGCTGGCCGTGGCGTGGGTAGTAGGCCTCGGACAGGAGCGCCGCTCCCTCACCGCTGATCAGGTGGAATCCGCCACTCGCACCGATGGCTGCCGAGGCCAGCCGAAATGCGGTCAGCGCCCCCGCCGTCCGCTGGGTATCGGGATGAAACGGGAGGAGATACGCCGCGAGGATCACCTGCTTGTCGGGTCGCAGCAGGCGAGCCCGCCGAACCAGGTCGTAGAGGTCGCGGTATCGCGTGTGCGGCTCCCAGACCTCGATGTACGTCGCTGCGTCCGAGCGGACCGGAGCCATGGCCTCGAGAGGCCAGGCGTTGACGCAGTTGAAGATGCTGCCGCCTTCCGGCCGTCGCTTGAGAATCCGGCTCGCCGCTTCTTCCACGAACCCCGGAAAGGCCGCGCCGACGTCGAAGGTTCGCCAGCGGCCGCTCAGGCGCGAGAGCGCCGACTTCGGGTACCCGTACTGGTCGATGTGGATGCCGTCGAACCCGAGCACGTCGACGGCCTGCTCGTACTGGCCAACGATCCACTCCCGCCAGGGTGACCGCGGCCCAAAGTCCTGGAGATAGAAGATGTCGGCCAGGGCCAGGGGCTCGTGCCGGCCATCGTAGAGCAGCCAGTCCGGGTGCTCCCGGCTGAACTCTGCCTCGGCACCATAGAGCGCGCCGTACGCGAGGCTGGCCATGCCCCGCTCGTGGGCGAGGGCGACCTTGCGTCGCACCACCTCGTGGGACAGGCGCCGGCCGAGCGGGTC
>JAJYMP010000144.1 GCA_021786915.1 Chloroflexota bacterium | reverse complement strand
GATCGTGATCGCGTGCCCCTGCGCGCTCGGTCTCGCCACCCCGACCGCCCTGATGGTCGGTACCGGCAGGGGCGCCCAGCTCGGCATCGTCATCAAGGGCCCCGAGGTCCTGGAGCAGACCCGCAAGGTCAGCACGATCGTGCTCGACAAGACCGGGACCTTGACGGAGGGGAGGATGGCCGTCTCGGGCTTGGTGCCCGCCGACGGCGTCGGAGACGACGAGCTGCTTCGGCTGGCTGCGGCGGCCGAGGACCCCAGCGAGCATCCCATCGCCCGAGCCGTCGCCGCCTTCGCCAGGGCCCGCCTGGGCACCTTGCCACGGGCCGAGGAATTCACGGCCCGTGCCGGTCTCGGGGTGGAGGCGGTGGTCGAGGGCCATGCGGTCGTGGTGGGCCGTCCCTCGTTGCTCGCCGATTCGGGGCTCGTGTTGCCCGCACGCCTCGTCGCCGAGGCGGAGCGCCTCGAGTCGACGGGGGCGACGGTGGTGGCGGTCGCCGCCGACGGCGCCGTCCTCGGACTGGTGGCGGTGGCCGACCGCGTCAAGGAGACGAGCCGCGAGGCCGTGGCAGAGCTCCGAGCATTGGGGCTCAGCCCCGTCCTGCTCACCGGCGACAACGAGCGGGCTGCCCGGGCCGTCGCCGACGAGGTCGGGATCGACCGGGTGCTCGCCGGCGTCCTCCCCGGCGACAAGGCCGCCGAGATCGCCCGCCTGCAGGGCGCAGGCGAGGTGGTGGCAATGGTCGGCGACGGTGTGAACGACGCCCCGGCCCTCGCTCGGGCCGATCTCGGCCTTGCGATCGGCACGGGCGCCGACGCGGCGATCGAGGCTTCCGACCTCACGTTGGTCTCCGGCGACCTGCGCGCGGCAGCGGACGCCATCGTGCTTTCGCGTCGGACGCTTCGAACGATCGAGGGCAACCTCCTCTGGGCGTTCGGCTACAACGTCGTCGCGATCCCGCTTGCCGTGGCCGGGATCGTGAACCCGATCGTCGCGGCGGCGGCCATGGCGTTCTCCAGCGTCTTCGTCGTCACGAACTCGCTGCGACTGCGCCGGTTCTCCCCGCCTCGAAGGTCGTCCACGCGGAGCGCGCGATGAGGTCGAAGGGTCCCGCCGCGGCGCACGGGGAGGCTGCGTCCGTGCACGGCTACATCGCCCAAGGCGACAAGGAGGCGCTCCTCAAGCGGATGCGCCGCATCGAGGGCCAGGCCCGCGGCGTCGAGAAGATGATCGCGGAGGACCGCTACTGCATCGACATCCTCACCCAGATCGCCGCTGTGAGCACGGCTCTCGAAGCCGTGGCGTTCAAGATCCTCGACGACCACGTGAACCACTGCGTGACCCGAGCGCTCGCGTCGGGCGACGAGGCGGTCGCCGCCGAGAAGAGCAAGGAGCTGCTCGAAGCGGTCCACCGCTTCGCACGGACGAGGTGAACGACCGTGCTGGTGCCGCGACGCGCGCCCCGGGCTGGCGGTCAGCTGCCGTCGCCGAGGTCGTCGCCCTGGCCGCTCTCGCCGCCCTCGGGCGTCTCACCGGGGCTGCCGTAAGGGCCTCCTCGACCGCCTGCCCAGCCGCCGCCACCGAACAGGCCGCCTCCGCCCTGGCCACCACCGCCGAACAGCCCGCCACCGCCCTGGCCACCACCGAACAGGCCGCCTCCGCCCTGGCCGCCTCCGCCCTGGCCGCCCCCGAACGGGCCGCCCCCGAACGGGCCGCGCCGGCCGCCGCTGCGCCGCCGCATCAGGGCCATCACGAGGACGACGACGATCACGAGGATGATGAGGGAGGCGGACGTCGAGTGCGCCGCCGCGAGGATGCTCGGCACTGTTTGGACGCTACCGCACCAGCGGCGCTCTCCGAGCGCGGGCTCGCCCGGGGCTCGCCTGGGCTACACCGGGGTCAGCCCTTCTTCGTCTCCCAGAAGATCTTTGTGATCTCCGCGATGTGGTCGAGGAGGCGCTGGCCGACCGCGACGTCGGTGGTCTTCTTGGACTCGCCCGCCGCCTTCGTCGCCTGCCAGAAGAGCTGGTGGAGCTGCGGGTACTTCTCGAGGTGCTCGGGCTTGAAGTAGTCGGTCCACAGCACCCACAGGTGGTGCTTCACGAGATCGGCGCGCTCTTCTTTGATCTGGATGGCGCGCTGGCGGAACTGCTCGTCGCTGGACGCGTTGTGCTTCTCCTGGATGGCCTTGACCGACTCGGCCTCGATGCGCGCCTGCGCGGGGTCGTAGACGCCGCAGGGCAGGTCGCAGTGCGCGTGGGCGATGACAGGAGGCCGCACCCGGTCGGCGGCGGTCAGCACTCGATCGAGCATGCGCATGAGAGCTCCTTCGGTTCGGCACGAAGACGGCCGGTCGTGCACAGTAGGGGGATGTCCGTCCGACGCACACTACCCAGCCGCTTGCGCGGCCGGCACGAGCGGGGGCCCCAGGCCTGCGGGCGACGGGGCCGGGAGCGCCGGGGCGGGCGCGAGAGACAGCGACGCTGCCTGCCGACGAGGCTACGGCGCCTGGCGCTCCTGTTCGCCGCCGGCGCGCTGGGCTCGGCCGTGCTCGGCGCGCTCGGGCTCGGCGCGGCGGCGATCGCCGGCGCACGGCTCTGGACGCGTCGAGTGGTGGTCGAGGGGAGGAGCATGGCGCCCTCGCTCGAACCGGGGGACCGGCTGCTCGTGGTGCGCCTCGCGCGGCGCTGGCCCGTGCGGCCCGGCGACGTGGTGGCGCTCTCGGACCCCAGGACACCGGACCGGTTGCTCGTGAAGCGCGTCAGCGCCGTGGGCGCCGGGCGCGTGACGGTGCTCGGCGACAACCCTGCCGAGAGCACCGACAGCAGGAGCTTCGGCCCCGTTGCGCGCGCCGAGGTCTGGGGACGAGCCTGCTACCGCTACGCGCCT
>JAJYMP010000145.1 GCA_021786915.1 Chloroflexota bacterium | reverse complement strand
AGCGGATGGGTCTGTCCGTTCGCCTGGGCGTCAGCGGGGACGCGCGGACGGCGACCATCGCGGCCGGCGAGGCCGGCCCGAGCTGAGGCAACGCTGCTCCGGGAAACGCTCAGGGAGCGTCGGCGAACCGGCGCCCGGGCTGGCCCGCCCATCGCGTGATCGGGACCATGCCCGTCCTGGTTCTGGGCAGGATGCTGCGCACAGCACCCTGGTCTGCAAGCCTCGAGGGGCGCTCCGGTCAGCGGCCGACCAGCAGACCGCGGCCTCCCGAGATCAGCAGGATCAGCCCTCCGGCCCCTACCAGCGGCAGCGTGCCGATCACGATGCCCACGATCAGGACGATCGCGCCGATGGTGGCGCCTAACCACCACGGCCCCCGCAAGTTCAAGGACGATCTCCTTGGTTGTCAGCGCCTAGTGACCGGCGTCCTTCGCGAACAGGCCGACCGGGCAGGCCACGCCCGTCCCGTGATCGGGACAGTACCCGTCCGGGTTCTTGGGCAGTAACTTTACTGCTATGCTCTCGTGATGTGTGCCCTTGCCGTTGTGCCCAACTTCTCCACGACGCGCCCGGAGCGTGTGCCCGTCGGATACATGCGGCGATCGTTCGCTGACAAGGATAGTCCAGGCGATGTGAGCCGCTCCGTTCAGGAGACGGGGATCGCATCGCTTGCAGAGAAGGACGGATACGACCGCGCGTTGGTGAGGCTCTACATCGATTGGTCGAAGTCGGGAGACGAGGAGAAGGAGTTCGCGCGGACAGAATTCCGCCGCATGCTGGCCGAGGTCGAAGCTGGGCGTGTGTCGGTCATCTACGCGTACTCCCTCGACCGATTGGCACGTTCAACGACGACATTCGCGAAGCTGCTCAAGGCGGCGAAGCAGAACGACGTCCGCATCGTCACCCAGCGAGAGGGCGACCTCTCGGACACCGGAAACCCGATGACGTGGGCCTTCGGGTTCCTGGTTGCCTTCTTCGCCGAGTTCGAGCTGCGGATGATCAAAGCACGCGCTGACGCAGCCCAGAGGCGCCGGGTCGAACGTGGTGACCGCATGGGCCATGCACCGTACGGGTTCAAGCACGTCAAGGACAACGGCGTCATCGTGCGGGTGGTTGACCCGGCCGAACCCCTGGAACCGATCAGGCAGGCATACGTGGAGGCTGGCACGGTCCTCGGCGCCGCACGACTCCTGCGCCTGCGAGGGGTACCGTCCCCGCAGGGCAAGGTCTGGGGGACGTCCGCGCTCACCCGCGTCATCGCGCACAACTGGCCCGAGCTCCTGCCGAGCCGCTCCGCAACCGGCCGACGCGAGAAGCCACCGGCCGCGCTCTTCGCAAAGCTCTTGGCGTGCCATTGCTCCGAGTTCGATGCAACGCCGCCACGGATTCATCTGCTCACGCCGAATCGCGCGCGCGGCCAGTACTACTGCTCGCGCGGGCACGTATCGGGCGACCACGGCCGGTACGTGGTGCGCGAGGTAGACGTCCTCGGGTGGGCTACGAGCGAAGCGGTGCGGCTCCGGACGCCCGGCCGGGTGCAGATCGAGCATGCCAATGAGGAACGACGGGTCGCGATCGAGGATCGCCTGGCGCGAGCGCGCGAGCTCTACCTGGAGGACGGCGACAAAGCAGCATGGGAGCGAGAAAGGGCTCGCGCGAACGAGGCGACGCGCTCCCTGGACGCCGAGATTGCCCTCGAGGCGGTGCCTGAGCTCGATTGGTCATGGCCTACGGAAACGGTCAACGACGTCCTGCGAGCGATGTGGAGTTATATCGAGCTGGACCAGAAGATGCGGCCCGTACGGGCCAGATGGCTAGTCCCTGAATGGACCGGTTGAGCGGCGGCACGTGACGGGTGTTGTCCACACGATCAGGCCCGCCTCGGCCTCGATGGGCACTCGAGCGCCTCGTCGGCCTGAGTGGTCACCATGAGCGGGGCTGCGATCGATGGAGGCGGTTGGCGCCACGCAATCTCAGGTAGCCCCGCCGATGCGGTAGCTGGCGAGTCGGCGCGGGAACGGCAAGCCGCATCCTGAGGCGGCCGGGCTGACTCTCCCAGGCGATCGCGTCCCGCTCGAGCTGCGCATCAGGCCGCTCTGCTCCTCGCCTGTGCGCGCTGGGCGTCCGCAACCTTGGCGGCCCGGAGCAGTGCGAGCAGCAGCCGTTGCTGCGGCGCGGAGTAGGCGGCGAGACTGAGCGGTGCGGGCTCCAGAATGGCCGGATTCGCGTTCAGCGGAATCTGCTCCACAGGCTTCATGTCGAGCTCCCTCGTGCCCCATTCCGGGGCGGTTCGGGAGCTTCCGTGGCGGCGGGCTGCGGTCAAGCTGGAGACCGCAGATCGCGGTGCCAGCTGGAACCACCGTCAGTCGCCACCCAACTCGAGCCACTGCCAGGCCCGCGGGGCCTTACGCACACGTGCACGTAGCCGCCATGGCGGTCGCCTCGCCTTGCGCGCCCGGCCTTGCGCGCAAGGCGCCCACGCTCGGCTTCGGAGTCGCGGGGGACCATCGGAGTTGCGGCGAGGACGAGCGGTGCCGAACGTCTGGCATGACCGACCGTCCGCTTGCCCCACTCGCCGGCGAGCTCGCCATGCACCTGCTCAACTGGCTCGTGCTCGTGCCGCTGCGCCGAGCCGTGATCGGCGAGGACGCCTGGACCGACTACTACGCGCACGGGATCGACGGCCACCCCTGGTGGCATTACGCGGAGGACGGGGACGGGCGCCTCGTGCTGGTCGGGCCGATCGGCACACCCGATCCGGGCGAGGCCTCGCCCGCACCCGGGCCACCCGCGCCCTACCAACGTCCCGTCCAGGGCGGCGTCGAGGTTCGCCTCGCGTGCGGCCGCCTGACGACCCCGATCGTTGGCTATACGCCAGAGGCCCACGCG
>JAJYMP010000520.1 GCA_021786915.1 Chloroflexota bacterium | reverse complement strand
ATCTCGAGCGCCTTCTCCAGTTCCGCGCCGATGCGCTCGCCCGAGAGGTGGCGCGCGAGGTGGGCGTTCGCCGTGATCGCCGCCAGCGTGGCGGGCTCGACATCGAACTCCAGCGCGGCGGCCAGCCTGACCGCGCGGATCATCCGCAGCGCATCCTCGCGGAAGCGGGCGTCGGGGTCGCCGACGGCGCGGAGCGTTCGAAGCGCCAGGTCGTCGCGGCCGCCGAAGGGGTCGACGAGGTGGTAGGTGTCGGCAGGCCGGGGGACTCCGGGGATCGGCGCTCCGCCCCGCGGCGCTCCGCCCTTCGGCCCGCGGCCCCACGCGATCGCGTTGACCGTGAAGTCGCGGCGGGCCAGGTCGGCGACGATGTCGTCCCCGAACTCGAGGCGGTGGGGCCGGCGGAAGTCCGCATACTCGTGCTCGAGGCGGAAGGTCGTGACCTCGAACACGTCGTGCTCGCGCCGCACGGCCACGGTCCCGAACTTGTTCTCGTAGACCGAGCCCGGGAACAGCGCGACGAGGCGGTCCGGGCGCGCGTCCGTGGCGAGGTCCCAATCCGCCGGGACGCGACCCAGCAGCGCGTCCCGCAGCGACCCGCCGACGATGTACGCCGCGTGGCCGGCCCCGACGAGCCGGTCGATGAGCGCCGTGACGGCCGGCGGGATGAGGGCGGCGAGATCCGCGGGCTGGGCGAGGTCAGGCGGGCCTGCGGGGGCGGCCGGTCCAGGCGCCTGCGCCTGACGCGCCCCGTGCGCGACCCGATCGGGCTCGGGCGTCATCGCGGGCCCGCCCCGCCTAGTTCTTGCCGAGGAACAGGTAGTCGCGCCAGGCCTCGTTGCGCGTGTCCTCGAGATACGGGGAGAACAGCGAGTACAGGTCGCTCCGCGGCTCGTACGGCTGGCGGAGCAGGCGCAGCCGCGCCTCCTCGGGGGTGTGCCCGCCCTTGCGGTGGTTGCACGGCCGGCAGGCCGCGACGAGGTTCTCCCAGGTGTGCTGGCCGCCGCGGTGTCGGGGCAGGACATGGTCGAGCGTGAGGTCGTTGCCGGTCTTGCCGCAGTACTGGCAGGTGTTGTGGTCGCGGGCGAAGATCTCGCGCCGGGTCAGCTTCACCCGCGGGCGCGGCCGGCGGATGTGGTGCTGGAGGCGGATCACGCTCGGTGCGCGGTAGACCGCGCGGATCGAGCGGATCTCCTGGTGGTCGTACTCGATCACTTCGGCCTTCGAGCCGAACAGAAGCCGGAACGCCCGCGGGAGGTTGCAGACGTTCAGGGGCTCGTAGTTCTGGTTCAGTACGAGTACAACCCCGTCCACACTGGAACCATAGCAGCGGCGGGCCATCCGCGTCTGAGCAGGGCTCGCGAACGCCTCCGGGCGGCGTGGTCCGGCGGTCACATGCGCGGCGGCGTCATCTCCCTCTCGATTCGCGCGATCTCCACCTCGATCCGGCCCACCTCGGCCGTGGCCTGCTCCCACTCGTGGCTGCCGGGCTCGGCGGCCTGACGGCGGTGGCGCGCCTCGCGGTGCAGCACGAGGAGCTCCTCGCGGGTGGCGGGCAGCGGGGTCGCCGGTTGCTTGTCGCTCATGGATCCTCCGTCTCGTGGGCACAAGGGTAGCGCCGCGGGCGGGCTCGTCGTTGCCGCGCGCGGTGCCTGGGCCCCAGCTGTCACGTTCCCGCATGGCACGCTTGCGTGCCGGCTGGCGCGCCTCCCCGCACGAGACGTGACGGTGCGCGGAGTCACAGGCCGGCGGCTCACGTGCTCGCGTGTCCCCGCTCTGGCACGGACGTGTGCCGAGGCCGCGTCGGTCCGGGCGCGACTCGTGCCGAGCGGCCGTCAGCGCCGCCCGCGACTCACGGTAGGGTCAAGAGCCGGGTCTGCGTGCGTGGATCAGACGTCAAATCCGCATCGCGCGCCCCGGCCAGGCTGGTGGCGTCCCGATCCGACACATTGCTGAGTTGCCGGTCTCGAGGCTCGACGACCCGGCGAGCCGATGCCTACGCGGCGGGAGCGCCGCCGGATCGCGCGGCGCCGGCATGCTCCAGTCGCACGGGCATCCCCGGCCGCACGTCGCCACCGCGCAGGACCCGGGCGTACCAGCGAGTGTCGGCGGGGTTGACCTTGGCGCTGATCCGCGCGATCCGCCGCTCGATGAACCAGTGGGCGATCGTCTGACACGGCGTCGTCGGCTTCGTCAGCTCCAGCTCGAGCGCGGCCTCGCCCTCGCCCGCCCCGATGACCAGCCGGTCGCCCGCCCCGAGGGCCGCCCAGTCGATCCCGACGAGCGTGAGGTTCTCGCCGAATGCGCCCGGGAACGCAGCGTGGCCGTCGGCGCGCACCCGCTCGATGGCCTCCTGCGCGTACAGGCACACGGCTTGCTCAGGGCCACCGTGGACAGGCGCGGGCTCCGTGTGGGCGTCGTTGTCGAGGCCGAGGGGGCCGATGCGGGCCGAATCGACGGGTGGCTTCGGCACCCCCCCGGCGTTGGCGTTGACTGAGGCGACGATGCCGACGCTGCCCGGCTCGATGGACCATCGCTCCGCCCACAGGACCTCCGTGTCGTACGGCAGGTCGATCTCGACAGTCCCGGCGATCTGCGGGTCGCTGGCCAGGAGCGAGCGCACCTCGTCGAGCACGGCAGCCCGGACCTCCGGGGACGCGGCGGCGACGAAGCTGACGGACGCCGTGCGGTCGAGGACCCCATCGAGCGTCAGCCGCTGGGCGTGCCGGAACCCGAGGCTCTGCCACGGGCCGAACAGCGCGCACCGCGCGAGGGCCTCGCGCCACGCGTTGTCCCAGACCTGCGGCTCGCCGGTGGAGATGCGCCGGATCGCCTCGCCCATGCCGCGCACCCACGCGACCGACTCATCGCGCATGTTGAACACCAGCGCCACGCGCCCGCCCGGCCGCAGGACGCGGTGGATCTCGGACAGCGCGCGCACGGCGTCGAACCAGTGGAACGCCTGCGCGACGACGATGGCATCCACCGACGCGTTCTGCAGCTCGATCGCCTCGGCGGTGCCCTCGACCAGCTCCACGCCGGGGACGGCCTCGAGCAGCTTGGCGCGCATCGCCTCGACGGGCTCCAGCGCGAGGATCCGCGCCTCCGCCGGGGCGACCAGGCGCGTCAGCTTGCCGGTGCCGGCGCCAAGCTCGAGCAGCGTGCGCCCGGGCGCGAGGCCGAGCGTCTCGACGATGGCCGCCACGGCATCGGGCGGGTAAGTGGGGCGGGCCCGCTCGTAGGCGTCGACGCCAGCGGTGAAGCCCTGGGCGGCAGCGGCGTGGATGGGTTCGGTCATGAGCGCGACTCTAACCGGTCACAGGGGCGACGCGATCCCGGGCAGGCTGGCGAAGGCGCCAGGGGGCGGTCAGCCGGCGGCGGGACCCTCGACAGCGTCCACGATCCCCACCACCACCGTTCGCAGCGGCCCGTAGGCCGCCCCGACGATCTGACGCGCGCTGGAGCCCTCGTCGAGCACGAGCACGGTCTCGCCGGCGCCGGCGCCCACCGTGTCGACCGCGATCAGGTAGCCGCCGGCCTCCCGGCCGTCCGGCTCGAGCAGGTCCACCAGGAGCAGCGTCCGGCCCTCGAAGATCGGCGAGGCGATCGTCGAGACGACGGTGCCGACGACCTTCCCGAGCTTCATCGCCCCAGCCCCTCGACGGCGTCCACGATCCCGACGATCGCGTGGTCCACGGGCACGAACCGGTTCGGCATGGCCTCGGCGGCTTCGCGGGCGCCGACGATGTAGACGAGCTGCCCGGGGCCGGCGGTCTCGAGCGCATCCGCGGCGACCACGGGCTGGCCGACAGGCTCCAGCTTGCGGGTGAGCGGCTGCACGATCAGTAGGCGCACGCCCTCCATGTTGGGCGCCTTGATCGTGGCCACGACCGTCCCGGTCACGCGCGCGAGCTGCACCGCTACGCCTCCCGCCCGACACGGTCCGCGAACCGCGGCGCCGCCTCGAGCTCCGCGCGCATCCCGGGGTGGAGCTGCGCGATCACGCGCCCAATCGGCGACCGCCCGCCCGGCACCGCGCCCGTCCCCGCCAGCTCGTCCTCGACCCGCTCGAGCGCGATGGCGACCGCGGCCTCCACGTCGGCCGCCGTCCCGTCGAACAGCAGGTAGCCCTTGCCGCCGAGACCGTCGCCCAGCCGCAGCTCCAGCAGCTCGACCCTCGCGCCCTTCGCCCCGGCGTCGGCCGCCTGGATCGTCGCCGCGACGGTGGCCGTCTCCACGATGCCCAGCGCCTCGCCGGCTCCGACGCGCCGCACGCCGCGCAGCGCCGCCACCACCTGGCCGTGCACGTGGGGCAGGAACACCGAGTCCACGAGGCACGGCTCACCAACCGCGAGCCCGGCCGCCAGCGCCTCCTCGACGTCGGCGACCTCGCCCGTGACCAGGACCAGGTACTTGCCCGGGTGGATCGTGCCGGCGCGCAGCACCTCCACTGGCGCGCGCTTGACCATCGCGTCGCCCGCCTCGATGCCGACCGCGATCGACGCGAGCTCGATCAGGGCCAGCGCAGGCTGGAACGAGGGCTGGAGCGACTCGGTCACGGTCAGACGATCCGCAGCGCGCCCACGACGGTGATCCGCCGCTCGCGCGAGAAGGTTCTGGGCCGGGTCATGCCGTCGCCGGAGGGCGACGCGATCGACATCGTGGCGAAGCCCTCGCCGCCCTCCCCAAGGCCGCTGTAGTTGGGCCCGTTGGCCACGAAGATCGAGCAGTTCATCGCCCGCGCCATGAGGGTGATCGTGTCGACGTTCGTCGAGTGGATGGACGCGGTGTGGCGGAAGCCGTGCTCGGAGCGGACCGCCAGGTCGATCGCCGCGGCGACGTCGGGGACGCGGACCACCGGGAGCACCGGCATCATCTGCTCGGTCCACACGAGGCTGTGCTCGACCGGGACCTCGGCCACGAGCAGCCGCGGCTCGACGGACGGCCGGACGCCGATCTCCGCCAGGATGCGCGCCGCATCGCGGCCCACCCAGGCCGTGTTGATGTGGCCGGGCTTCCCCGGCGCCCCGAGCTCGCTGAAGATCACGCGCTCCAGGCGCCGCAGCTCGTGCTCGGCGAGCACATAGGCGCCGTTGGCCGCCATCGCCCGCACCAGCCGGTCGGCGACGGAGGCGACCGCGATTCCCGTCTTCTCGTCGGTGCACACGATGTTGTTGTCGAACGAGGCGCCCCGGACGATGTCGGCGCCCGCCTTCTCGACGTCGGCCGTCTCGTCGACCACGACCGGCGGGTTGCCCGGCCCGGCGGTGATGGCGCGCTTGTCCGTCTTGAGGGCCTCGCGGACGACGCCCGGGCCCCCGGTCACCAGCAGCACCCGCACGTCGGGGTGCGCCATGAGCGCGCGGGCGCTCTCGATCGTGGGCTCCGCGACCGAGGTGACGTAGTCCGCGGGGCCGCCAGCGCCCACGATCGCGCGGTTGATGAGCCGGACGGCCGCGTTCGACGTCCGGCGCGCGGACGGGTGCGCGTTGAACACGACGGCATTGCCCGCCGACACGATGGAGATGGTGTTGTTGATGATCGTCGCGGCCGGGTTGGTGACCGGCGTGATCGACCCGACGACGCCGAACGGCGCCCACTCGGTGATCATCATCCCGTTGCGGCCCGAGACCGCGAGCACCTCGAGGTCTTCTGGTCCCGCCGTCTTCGCCGCCACGAGCCGGTTCTTGACGACCTTGTCGTCCACGCGCCCGAGGCCCGTCTCCTCGACGGCCAGCCGCGCCAGCGGCTCCGCCTGCTCGAGCGTCGCGCGCCGCACGGCCTCGATGAGCACTTTGCGCCGGTCGGGGTCGAGCCGGTGGTCGCGGAACGCGTTCCGAGCCGCGGTGACGGCCTCGTTGAGGGTGGCGAACACACCGTCGCCCACCTGCGCCGCTGCCGGCGCGGTCAGCTCCTGCTGCACCGCCATCCGGCGGGCGAGCTGCGGCCCGGGCTCGCCGACCCGGCGACGGACCCGCTCGATGATGTCGGTGACTTCGCGTTCGTCGACCACGTTACTTGTGATAGACCTCCGACCCGCCGACTTCCCAGGTGTCGACGATGGCCATGATCACCGCGTCGCACGGGCGGTCCCGCGTGACCTCGGTCTGGCGCGCCGAGCTGCCGCTCGCGTAGAGCACGATCTCGCCGACGCCGGCGCCCACCGTGTCCACGCCGATGACATAGCCGCCCGTGGGCTTGTTGTCGACGCCCAGCTGCTGGACGACCAGCAGCCGCCACCCCTCCATGAGGGGCTCCTTGCGGCTTGCGACGACGGTCCCCGCGATCCGTCCCAGAAGCATGGTTCACTCCCGCCGGCCCGGGAGCGGTCCGCGGCCGGTCGCCCGGCCGAGCCGCCCCCGGAGGGGTCCTGCTGGCAGCCTCGCGTCAGCCGCCGAGCTCGGCCTTGGCCTCGTCCGCGCGCCCGAGCGGCAGGACGGTGTCCACGTTGGCGTGCGGGCGGGCGATCACGTGCGTGGCGACGACCTCGCCGACCTTCGCGGCGCTGCGCGAGCCGGCCTCGACCGCTGCCTTGACCGCGGCAACGTCGCCGCGCACGACGGCGGTCACGTAGCCGCCGCCCGTCTTCTCGTAGCCGACGAGCTCCACCTTGGCGGCCTTGACCATCGCGTCGGCCGCCTCGACCACCGCGGCGAACCCGCGGGCCTCGATCATTCCCAGTGCGTCTGCCATCGGACCCTCTCCGTGTGCTGCGTGCTCCGGCCGGCCGGGCGGCCGCCGGGGTGGATGTGCTGGTCTGTCTCGTCTAGGCCTTGGCGTCGCGGCCCTCGATCGCCTCGATGGCGGCCACGGCGGCACGCCAAGCGACATCGATGTCCGCCTCCTCGCCGCCCAGGTACACCCGGCCCATCGAGCCGAATGACCGGACCTCGAGGATGTTGATCCTGGCCGCCTTCTCCGCCTCGTTGGCGGCCAGCGGCGCGTAGGCGGCCGGCTCCATCTCGAGCACGTACAGCGTCTGGCCGCCGATGATCATCTGGCCGTGCCGGGTGCGGTTGATCAGCTGGGCCTGGTGGTCGTCGATGCGCCGGATGATCTGGCTCGAGAGGATCTTGGGCTTGATGCGCGCGGTCTCCTCGACGCCGAGCTCCGCCAGGATCGCGGCGCCCGCGGCGCGCACCTCCGCCTGCGACGGCGAGTGGATCTCGAGCAGGCCGAAGTACCGCTCGATGATCTGCATCCCGGGCTTCACCGACGTGCTCTTGAGCGCGATGTCGGTGAGGCGGTTGATCTCGATCCCCGGCGACACCTCGATGTACAGCGAGGCGTCGCCCGGCAGCGGCAGGAAGCCCTGCGCGACCGTGCCCAGGAACGCGGCGTACTGCGCCTGGAGGCTGTCCAGGAAGCAGTAGGCCCGCAGGTCAATACCGGCCACTGGAACCTCCCTCTCCGGTCACGATCTTGACGCCCGCCGAGGCCCCGATGCGGGTCGCGCCGGCGGCGATCATCTCTTCCACGTCATTCCTGGTCCGGATCCCGCCCGACGCCTTGACGCCCATCTTCGGCCCGACCGCCTCGCGCATCAGCGCGACGTCGAACACGGTGGCGCCGCCGGACGCGTACCCGGTGCTGGTCTTCACGAAGTCCGCCTTGGCCTGCTTGGCCAGCTGGCAGACGACGACCTTCTCGCGGTCGGTCAGCAGGGCGGTCTCGATGATCACCTTGTTGAGCGCGCCCGCCTCGTGGCACGCGTCGGTCACCCGCGCGATGTCGTCGCGGACGAGGTCGAGCATCCCCGACTTGAGCGCGCCGATGTTGATGACCATGTCGATCTCGCGCGCCCCGGCGCGCACGGCGGCGCGGGCCTCGTGGGCCTTGATCTCCGCTGTCGTTGCCCCGAACGGGAAGCCGATGACGCTGGCCACCGGGATGCCCGTCCCCCGCAGGTTCTCCGCCGCGCGGGCGACCCAGGCCGGGTTGATGCACACCGACGCGAAGTGGAACTGGACCGCCTCCGCGCACAGCTTGTCGATGTCGGCGGCGGTCGCGTCCGGCTTGAGCAGCGTGTGGTCGATGTACCGCGCCAGGTCTGCCGGGACGTTGCCGGCCTCGCCGGAGTAGGAGACGCGCGACGCGCCGCCCGCGACCACTTCGGCGACCTTGGGGGCGCAGCGCGCGGCGCACCCGCCCGAGCAGGTGGCGCACTGGCCGGCGGCGAACCCGTCGGTCCCGGCGAGCGAGGCCATGACCTGGCGCGTGATCGCATCGATGAGCTGGGCGCGGTCGTCAGGCGGGGCGGTCATCGCTTGGGGTCCTCTGCCGATGGGCTGCGGTACTGCTGCTCGATCTGGGTGATCTTGGCGACGCGCCGGCCGTGCCGTTCCGCGCCCCACGGGGTGGCGAGGAACGTGTCGACGATCTCGAGGGCCAGGCCCTCGCCGATCATCCGCGCGCCGAGGGTCAGCACGTTGGCGTAGTTGTGCTCGCGCGCATTGCGCGCCATCGAGGTGTCGTGGGCGTTGGCCGCCCGCACGCCCGGGACCTTGTTCGCGGCCATGGCCGAGCCGATGCCGGCGCCGTCGATGACGATCCCGGTGGCGCAGGCTCCGGTGGAGACGAGGCGCGCCACGACATGGGCGAAGTCCGGGTAGTCCACCGCCTCGGTCCGGTTGGTGCCGCAGTCGGTGACGCCGAACCCCTTCTCGGTGAGGTGCTTCACGAGCACCGCCTTGAGGGCCACGCCGCCATGGTCCGCGCCGATCGCGATACTCCTGGCGTCACCGCTGGGCGTGACGGGCACCTGTGCGGCCAGCGCGGCCGGCGCGGTCGGCGTGCTCCCCAGGGTCGGCGCGCTCGGCGTGGCCGTCGCCTCGCCCCCGGCCTCGACGGCCTCGAGCGCGCGCTCGACCAGCTGCCGGATCACGGCGGGATCGGGCGTTCGGGATTCAGTCATGGGCGAGCACCCATTCGGCGGTCGACTCGTCGCAGGCGAGGACGCTCAGCGCGCCGGCCCGGATCGCCGCGAGGGCGATCGGGCCACGCCCTGCGCCCGCTGCGATGCCCAGGCGGAACGGCTTGGACGCAAGCTCCTCGAGCGACAGCCCGATCGTCCGCGCGTCCAGCTCGGGCCAGGCGATTCGGCCCTCCGTGTCCAGGAACCGGCCGATGACGTCGCCGGCCGCACCCATGCTCCGCAAGCGCGCCTGCTCCGTCTCGTCCACGAAGCCGGACGCGAGGTGCGGACTGTCCGGAGCCGGGATGCCGAGCCCGAACACGGCGGCGGTCGCCGACCGCGCGAGGTCGATGGTCTCGCGGATGGCGGGATCCTCCATGAGCGCGTCGCGGAGGTCCGAGCTGCCCACGATCGCGGGTGCCGCGATGCCGTGAAACGAGGCACCAGACGTGCTGGCGAACCGCTCGAGGATCTCGCCCACCCGCGTGGGCTGGGCCGATCGGGAGGCCGCCCCGTTCAGCTGGACGATCGCCGCGGCCGATGTCCATCCGTGCGGCAGCCGCCGCGCGACGGCGAGCATCGTCCGGCCCCAGGACACGCCGACGACGCCCGTGGGACGCCGCTGCGCGAGAAGGTCCGCGGCGAGCTCTGCGACCGCGTCACGGGCGAGGTCGTCCGCGACTCCGCCGGACGCCGCGGGCACGTCCGCGACGAGCGCTGCGTCGAGCCCGAAGCGCGCGACGAGACGGTCCTCGAGGTCCACGAGGCGCGCGGCGGGATGCACCACCTCGATCCGAACGATCGACTCGTCCAGCGCGCGGTCCAGCAGCCGCCCCACCGTGAAGCGGCTGAGCCCGAGCTGCGCCCCGATCTGCGCCTGACTGAGATGCATCCGGTAGTAGAGCTGCGCGATCCGCACCAGCAACCGCACGTCTCCGGGGCTGCCGCGCTTGGCGACCACACATCCTCCGCTTCTGCGTGCTCATGTGAGCGGATTGGCTCTCATATGAGCACTTCACGGACACGATAGGGATCGCGCCCGCACATGTCAAGACCCGCACTGCCACGGCCGCGGCCATCCCGTGGCGTGGATCAAGGAGGGGAGTCATCCATGTTCCGGCCTGAACGACGCCGTACCGGGGCGGAGACCAAGAGCGGACGACCAGCGCTGTTGCTCAGCGCGCGGCGGCGTAGACCGAGTAGAGGGCCTCGTCGATCACGGCCGACGGCATCCCCCACGAGGCGCTGAGGTACACCACCACAAGGTCGCGCTCGGGGTCGATCCAGAGCCGGGTGCCCGACGCGCCGCCATGCCCGAACGCTCGGGGCGAGCCCGGGTGGCCGTCGCCGCGCGTTCCCCAGCCCAGCGCATAGTGCTCGTCCTCGAGGCGGTCGGAGGCCCGGCCCAGGCCGTCGATCGTGATCTCCCGCGTCGCCAGGTCGACAAACGCCGGTGACAGGATCCGCGCGCCCTCGAGCTCACCGCCGCCGAGCATCGCCCGCCCGAACCGCAGCAGGTCTGAAGCCGTGCTCCACAGGCCGCCGCCCGCCAGGCGCAGCGCCGTGAACCGGTCCCGCATGCCGATCGCGACGAGCGGGTTCTCGCTGCCCGCGAGACGCGTGCCGTCCCACTCGCCCAGCGAGACGGGCGCCATCCGGTCCGCGCGCTCGAGCCGGGGGTCGAAGACCGTGTCCACCATGCACAGCGGGTCGAGGACGAGCTCCCGGAGGAGTTCGGGCAGGAGCTTGCCGGTCGCCCGCTCCATCGCGAGTGCCAGCAGCTCGAACGTGAACGTGGCGTAGCGGAACTGGCTGCCGAGGGGGGCGACCAGGGGCCGGGCGAGGGATCGCGCCACGAGTTCGTCACGCTCGATGCCTGCGCGGACCAGCGGCTCGAGCGCCTCGTCGTCGAGGCCCGAGGTGTGGGAGAGCACGTGCCACGCGGTCATCCGCTCCCGCCCGTCGCCCGTGGCCAGCTCGGGCAGCCAGTCGGCGAGGGGCGCCTTGAGCCCCAGCCGCCCCTCCTCGGCCAGGCGCAGCGCCGCCGTCGCCACGATCGGCTTGGTGATCGACGCCAGGAGGCACACGGCGTCCGTGCCGATGCGGCGGTCGCCGGTGGGGGCTGTCGCTGCCTCGACGCGGACCGTGCCCGCGGCATTCGCGACACCGAGGATGACGAACGGCAGCTCGCACGATTCGACTCGGCGCGCGGCAACGCTGAAGGCATGGTCGAGCGCGACGGGGTCGAGTCGGTGGGCCGGCATGGATCGAGAGTAACGCCGCGGTGGCGCTCCGGCATCGGCGGAGTGTCTCGGGTCTCGTGCAGGCGGAACTTCGGCTTCGCCCGCAGCCCGCCGTGCACGCCGCCCCGTACCTGTCCTGGCGCGAAATCGGCTATCGCCGGCTCGCACGTTCCGGGGCGCCCTCGGAGTAGGATTCGCGCGTGACAACCGCCTCGGCCCTTCACGTCGTCGCCGCACCGGAACGCCCGGCGAGCCCGATCGCCGAGGAGATCCGGCTGCGCCTCGCCGACGCCTGGGGCGACATGGGCGCGGCGTGGGGCGTGGCCCCGGCGATCGCCCGCGTCCACGCCTACCTCATGTCCCGCCAGGAGCCGCTGACCGAGCGCGAGGTCCGCGAGGCGCTGGGCCTCTCGCATCGAGCCGCCAGCCTGGCGCTGGCCGAAGCCGAGGCGTGGGGCCTGGTCGAGAAGGTCGCGGAGCCGCGCCGGGTGGGCCGACGCGGACCCGCCGGCACCGCGTATCAGGCGATCGGCGACCACTGGCGCTGGTTCGGCCGCGTCGTGGCGGAGCGCAAGGTCCGCGAGGGCGACCCGATCATCGACGTCCTCGAGCGCACCCTCGCCGACACGACCGCCGCGCTCGAGCGCACCCCGGGCGACCGCGAGCTCGCGCGGATGCGCGAGTGGCTGGCGACGTTCCTCGTGTTCGTCCGGCTGTTCGACCGGGCCGTCGGGCTGGTGTCGCGCCTCGAGCCCACGGAGCTCGCGCGCGCGCTGCGCCTCCTCGGCGAAGTCCCCGACGACACGATCCTGCGGCTGATCTCGCTGCTCGACGGGCTGCCCGACCAGGACGTCCTGGGCCTGGTGGAGGCGCTCTCACGCCTCTCGCCCACGAGCGCCCGCCGCGCCACGACGCTGATGTCCGGGGTTGTGAGCCGGCTCGTCAGGTAGAGCGCCGCGCCCCGGGCCAGCGACAGCGGCGCGGTGCATGAGGTGCACCAGATCGGCGCCCGCGGCCGGCGGCCCGGGAGCCGCCGCGGATTGGCCTCCCATGCCATGGATTCCCGGCCGGGGCGTCGGATCGTGGCCCCCCACGCCACGGATCGACCGGCTTGGGCTCGGCCGAGACTGCCAATCGGTCGGAGCGTGGCATGCCATGCCAACATCTGACGACTGGCGGCGGAATCCATGGCATGGCATGCGATTCTCGGGCATGCGCGCGCACGCAGGCGCACACCTAGGCGCGCGAAGCGGGACGCGCCCTCACGGGCGCGCAGGCGAATCGCAGGCCCGTGCCATAATCGACGTCTAACGCCGGACCGAACCGGTTCGAACGGGCGACGACCCCGGGGCCAGTCGGACGGCCGGCGCGCGTCCTCCCGGAGAGCCCAACCAATCATGACCGACACCTCCACCTGGGCCACCAAGAAGGGTCTCGCCCAGATGCTCAAGGGCGGCGTCATCATGGACGTCGTCACAGCCGAGCACGCCAGGATCGCCGAGGACGCTGGCGCCGTCGCCGTCATGGCGCTCGAGCGCGTCCCGTCCGACATCCGCGCCGCCGGCGGCGTCGCGCGCATGTCCGACCCGAGCATGATCGAGGGGATCATGAGCGCGGTCTCGATCCCGGTGATGGCCAAGGCCCGCATCGGCCACTTCGTCGAGGCGCAGATCCTCGAGGCCCTGGGCGTGGACTACATCGACGAGTCCGAGGTCCTCACCCCGGCCGACGAGCGCAACCACATCGACAAGCACGCCTTCAAGGTCCCGTTCGTCTGCGGCTGCCGGAACGTGGGCGAGGCCTTGCGCCGGGTCAGCGAGGGCGCGGGGATGATCCGGACCAAGGGCGAGGCCGGCACCGGCAACATCGTCGAGGCGGTCCGCCAGCTGCGGGACGTGCTGGCCGAGATCCGCCGCCTCGGGGGCATGCGCGAGGACGAGCTGTTCGTCGCGGCCAAGGAGCTGGGCGCGCCGTACGAGCTGGTCAAGCAGGTCGCGGCCGAGGGCAGGCTCCCGGTCGTGAACTTCGTGGCCGGCGGGATCTCGACCCCCGCCGACGCCGCGCTCGTGATGCAGCTGGGCGCCGAGGGCGTGTTCGTGGGCTCGGGGATCTTCAAGAGCGAGGACCCGGCCCGCATGGCGAACGCCATCGTCCAGGCCACCACGCACTTCACGGACGCCAAGATCCTCGCCGAGGTCAGCAAGGGCCTGGGCGCCCCGATGCGCGGCATCGCGCTCGAGGCCATCCCCGATCAGGAGCGGATGGCGGTCCGCGGCTGGTAGCCCGGACGGGTCGGCGGGAGCCGGCGCGATGACGATGCGGATTGGAGTCCTGGCCCTCCAGGGGGCCTTTGCAGAGCATGTCGCCACGCTGCGCGCCATCGGCGCGGAGCCGGTGGAGGTGCGCCTGCCGAGCCATCTCGAGGACGTCGAGGGGCTCATCATCCCGGGCGGCGAGAGCACGACGATGCGCCGGCTCATCACGCGCTGGGGGCTGGCCCAGCCCATCCTCGACCTCGCGTCAAGCGGCGCGCCCATCTTCGGCACCTGCGCCGGGATGATCGTGCTGTCACGCGAGATCGTGGGCGGCGAGGCGCCCGTCCTGCCGCTGCTGGACGTGACCGTGGAGCGCAACGCGTTCGGCCGGCAGCTGGACTCGTTCGAGACCGAGCTCGACGTCCCGGTGCTGGGCGACACGCCGGTCCATGCCGTGTTCATCCGCGCCCCCGTCATCTCGGGCGTGGGACCGGGCGTGGACGTGATGGCCAGCCTGCCCGACGGGCGGATCGTGGCCGTGCGCCAGCGCAACGTCATCGCGACGTCCTTCCACCCCGAACTCGCCGGCGAGACGCGTTTCCACCGCCTCCTCGCCACGATGGCCTCGGAGCACGCTGACCCGGGTGAGGGCGTCGGGCGGCGCCAGTACCCGACCCGCCGCTCGCAGCATGGAAAGTGATCCGATCGTGGCCCGCGGCACCACCAAGGTCCGGTCCGCGCGCCTGACCGACCTGGCCGCGCTCGGCGAGCTGTCCCGCCTCGCGCAGGGCGAGGCGGACGCGACGCGATCCCTGGGGTTGCCCGTGAGCGGCCCGCCGATCGGTGTGTTCAGCCTGTTCCGGCTGCCCCTGGGCGCCTTCCAGCCCCACGACGCGCTGTACGTCTTCGAGCGCGACGGCCACATCGCTGGGCTCCTGCGCGTGGAGCGGGATTCGGGCCGCGACGAGTGGACGGTCGTCGAACTCGACGCGGTTGGCGGGCCCGACGCCGGCGACGTGCGGTTCCGGCTCGTGCAGCACCTGCTGCGCGACGGGGCCAAGCGCGGGGCCACGCGTTTCCACGTCGCCTGCGCGGACGCCGACGACAATGTCGAGCTGTTCATGCAGGCGGGCTTCGTGCGCTTCGGCGACGAGCGGATCCTGTTCCGCCAGCCCTCGCTTGCGCTGCCTTCGCCGTGGACCGACGCCGAGGCCCGAGCGGCCAGGATCCGACCCACGACCCCGCTCGACGCCGTCGCGCTGTCGCGCCTGTACGCTGCCGTGACCCCCGCGCCGGTCCAGCGGCTCGAGTGCGTGCGCATCCCGGACTTCGAACGCCAGGGCCGCGACTGGCGGGTCCCGCGCAGCTCGCTCGTTCCGATCCTGCGCTTCGCCGACGTCTACACGTACGCGCTCGAGGCGCCGGGCGGCGGCCGCGACGGCACGCAGCTGGACGCCTTCCTCCAGGTCGGCGTGGCCAAGGAGGACCAGCCGCACTACCTCAAGCTCATCGCCCGACCGGAGGCCGACATGGCCCCCATGGCACGCTTCGCACTGGGCGTCATCGCGGAGCGGGCCGACAAGGGAACGCTTCGCCGGGAGGGGGTCATCGCACCCGTGCGCACCTACGAATCGCCGCTGGACCGCCGGCTGGCGGAGGAGGGTTTCGAGGACGTCGCCACTGTCACGCTCCTCATGAAGGAGACCCTAGTCCGTGTCGCCGAGCCGCGCCTCGTGCCGGCCGGCGTCCGGTGAGCGCGAACGCAGGAGGTCCGAACGTGGGAGACCAGGCTCGCCACCGCGAAGCGACCGACGACCTCGCCGTCCTGCTGGCGGCGCTGCCCCCGGAGATCGTGACCGCCCTCAACGCGCTGCCCGACCGGGAGACCCTCATCGAGGTCGTCCTCGACCTGGGGCGTCGGCCCGAGGCCCGCTACCCGGGCTCCGAGGTGACGCTGCTCGATCGGGAGATCACCGACAAGGACATCGCCTTCGTCGTTGAGCACATCGGCAGCTTCGGCGACGACAACCGGGCGGGGATCGAGCGCACGCTCCACCGCATCAGCGCAATCCGCAACCGCAACGGCAAGATCGTCGGGCTGACCTGCCGGATCGGGCGGGCCGTCTACGGGACGATCGAGATCATCGCGGACTTCGTGGAGAGCGGGAAGTCGATCCTCATCATGGGCCGCCCCGGCATCGGCAAGACGACGATGCTCCGCGAGGCCGCCCGCGTGCTCGCCGACGAGCAGCGCAAGCGCGTGGTCGTGGTCGACACGTCCAACGAGATCGCGGGCGACGGCGACATCCCGCACCCCGCCATCGGCAAGGCACGCCGGATGCAGGTCCGGACCCCCTCGCTCCAGCACGAGGTGATGATCGAGGCGGTGGAGAACCACATGCCCGAGGTCATCGTCATCGACGAGATCGGCACCGAGCTCGAGGCGCAGGCGGCCCGCACGATCGCCGAGCGCGGCGTGCAGCTGATCGGCACCGCGCACGGCAACAACCTCGACAACCTGATGCTCAACCCGACGCTGTCGGACCTGATCGGCGGGATCCAGAGCGTCACGCTGGGCGACGAGGAGGCCCGCCGCCGCCGCTCCCAGAAGTCGGTCCTCGAGCGCAAGGCGCCGCCCACGTTCGACGTGATCGTGGAGATCCAGGACCGGGAGCGGGTCCTGGCCCACAGCGACGTCGCCGAGACGGTCGACGCGATGCTGCTGGGCGACCCGGTGGCGCCCGAGCTGCGCTGGCGCGACGAGGCGGGCGTCCACCGCTCGCAGTCGCGGCCCAAGCCCACGGCGCGCGACGTCGCACCGGGTGATCGCTTCAGCGGCCTGACCGGCGCGGGGGCCAGCGCCTGGGGGCGCGATCCCGGCTGGCGCGGGGCGTCCACCTACCGCACCGGGTTCCCGGGCGGCGAGGAGCGGCTGCCCGCGCGGCCCGGGTTCCGGCCCGGGCAGTCGGGCGGCTGGCGCGCGAACCGCGGCGGCGCGTCGGGCGGCGAGCGCGGATC
>JAJYMP010000630.1 GCA_021786915.1 Chloroflexota bacterium | reverse complement strand
GCGCCTGGCTGACGGTCGCCGAGACCTGGTCGGGCGCCATGCCCGCCGCCGCGACGTCGGCGATCGTGCGGGCCGGCGCGGTCAGCCGAACGCCGTGGCGGCTGATCACGTCAGCATCGGTGAGGGGGTGCGTCGTGGTGTGGATCGTCACCCCGGGCTGGGCGACCAGTCGGCGACGCGCGCGAGGCACCGTGAGGTGGACCTGGTCGGCGATGATGTCCGACAGGTCGAGAAGCTCGAGCGCCGACTCGTGCGACACGACGGCGCGCGGTGCCTGGTGCAGCCAGGCGGCGACGATCTCCTCGCCCGGCGCCGAAGGGTAGTCGCGCAGCCGGTACAGCCCGCGGGCCACCCGCAGGAAGCGCCCGGTCTTCGTGTGATGGGTCAGCAGCGCGGAGCTGAAGCCGTGATCGAGCGCCTGGCCGGCCGTGAAATGCCCGGCCTGGGCACTGGCCGTCTCGAACAGGGCTTGCTGGTCGGGCCCATTGCGTCGTGGGTTGTCGTTCACATCCTAGATGCTACTTTGGACGTCAACGACAAAAGTTGCTCGGGCGGTCGGGGCCCGCGCCAAGCCTTCGCCTGCTGGCGGCGGGAATGATCATTACCAATCAGGCCCGTCACGTCCTCGACGAGCCGGCGACGCTCGGCCGAGTGCTCAAACTGGCGCCGGTTCAGCAGCGTGGCGGCCTTGACCTCGTAGGACTGTGCGTCCGTCGCCGGGAACGCCGCCCGCACCGCAGCGTGGAGCCAGCGGCTCAGGTCGCGACTCGCAGCCTCGGGCGCGCAGACCGCGACCAGCGTGTTCCACGGGCTGAGGTCCCCGGGTGTCGGGTAGCCACTCTCATCGATGTACGCGAGCGTCTCAGGCCACCGGAGGGCAGGGCGCGCCTGTATCGTCGGGCGCGCTGCTGGTCGACGCTATCGCCCGAGCCTTCGCCCTCGCTTATCGCCGGTCACTTCGACGTCGGGACGACGACCGCCAGCTACTCACGGGAGCGCTCGAGGTTGAGCGCGAGGAGGCGCTCGAGGACAGCGGCGTCGGGGAGGTCGGCCGGCCAGCCGTAGGCGGCGAGGACGGCGGCGTCGAGGTTGGCGTGGGCGTTGGCGAGCCAGGTGGGGCGCTGGTTGTAGAGGTTGGTGAGGGTGCGCTTCTCGAGGTCGGCGGGGACGAAGCCGGGCGGGTTGAGCCAGCCGTCGCGGAGCTCGACGAGGCGGCGGGCGGCCTCCCCTACCCTGACGCGCTGGACGTCGGTGGGGTCCGGCGGGAACGGGAAGGTCTCGAAGCAGGTGGTGGGCGTGTAGGTGAACCCCGACAGTGCTTCCCTGCGTTGCGCGCCGGCAGTCCGCCTTGACCACGCTTCGTGCACACGAGACTGCAGAATGCCGAAGAAGTAGTCGTCGTCGCGCGCGAATGCGATCAGCCGGCTGTCAGGCAAGGTGGTGGCCGGGACCCATGCGAAGATCCGGTACGGCGAGAGACGGGTCGTCACGATGTAGCGACCGCGCCCAGCGATAGCGCGACGGAAGCCCGACCTCGGTTCGACGTGCAGCCACCAGCGCTCGGCGTACGAGACCCGGCTATTCGTCCGGCGTTCGGGCAGAACGTTCTGCCGAACGTACTCGAACGGGGCTTCGTACAGCGCCGCTTCCGCCTCCGACATATCGACGCCGAAGTCGATGATCCAGAGTCCGCGCGGCCGGCCATTGACGTCCTCGCCGTTGATCCACGGCCGAACAACATCAGCATTGGACCGACCATCCGGGTTTGGCGCACTCAACATTCGAGCTGCAGTTGCAGCATCGATCTCAAACGGCCCACCCTTGGTATCCCCCATGAACGAGACTCCGCGGTTTGCGAGGAGCGGTTGGATCCGGGTCAGGTCGAGGCCGGAAGTCAGATTCGTGTTGATCCGGTCGACCGCAACGCCGTTAAGGTCGATTTCCGCCTCGGATCCGTCGTCCTGGCCGACGAAGCTGATGTGGACGGCGGCGCCTGCCAGGACCCAGGGATCATCTGACCGAGCGAAGAAGACCTGACCGGTCTCTGCGATCCGCTGGAGCACCTTTCGGCTGGCGCCTGACCTAATCGACTGGTTTGCGAGGAGGCCTGCTCGGCTTGTCGACTGGCTCTCGATCTGGGCCCGCGCCTTCTCGTGCCAGTACGTGACGAAGTCGGCTTCACGCGGGACTCGGCCGTCGAACACGGCGAAGAGCGTGTCCACGTAGTCATCGCCGAGCCCGCGGCGCATCCACTTGCCGCCCAGGAACGGCGGATTCCCCACGATGAATTCGGCCTCGGGCCACTCGGCCTCGCGGGGGTTCGCGGGGTCGGAGAGGTCGAGCAGGGCGTCGCGGTTCTCGATGTGGTCGAGGCGGCGCAGGATGGGGTCTCGGGCGTAGCCCAGGCCGTGGCGGATCATCCACTGGATCTCGCCGATCCAGACCGTGACGCGCGCGAGCTCGGCGGCGTAGGCGTTGAGCTCGATGCCCAGCACCGCCTCGGGGCCGATCTGCGGGACCTGCATCGGCCGGCGCAGCACGAGCGACCCCCAGTTGATGGCCTCGAACTCGAGGTCCTTGAGCGCCCACAGCGAGACGATCAGGAAGTTGCCGCTGCCGCACGCGGGGTCGAGGACGCGCACCCTCCGCAGTCGGGCCAGGAACGCCTCGAAGATGGCGTTGGGGTCCTGGTCGCGCGGTGTCGACTTCGTCACCTTCCGGCCCGACAGGACGAGCTCGGTGACGCGGGCCTGCATCGCGGTGTACTCGCGGCGCAGCGGCCGCAGGATGACCGGCTCCACCAGCTTCCAGATGGCGTCGCGGTCGGTGTAGTGGGCGCCCAGCTGCGCGCGCTGCTCGGGGTCCAGGCCGCGCTCGAACAGGGTGCCGAAAGA
>JAJYMP010000651.1 GCA_021786915.1 Chloroflexota bacterium | reverse complement strand
GTGAGGACGGCGAGGAGCGACGCCGCCGTCACGACATCGAACGGCCGAGCGCCGAGCGATGCGTCCTCGGCAGAGCCGACCCGGAACGCCGCCCGAGAACCCTCCTGCCGGGCGATCCGGCGGGCCACCTCGATCATGGCCGGATCGGGGTCGATCCCGGTCGCGTCGTAGCCACGCTCGGCCGCCAGCCGGGTCAGCAGGCCCGGGCCGCAGCCGAGGTCGAGCAGCCGCCGCCCATCCCCCGGCGGCAGCTGCTCGATGGCAGTGCGGAACATCTGTTTCGTAGAAGGGTGCCCTCTGGACCCGGACGAAGAATTCGGCCGCGGTCATCGGGCGGGTGCGCACCAGAACGCCATCGGCAGCGCGCTCAACCGGCAGTCTGCGGCCGATCGGCCGCGCGCGGGTAGCCGGCCACGAGGCCGACGATGAACACGACGGGCAGGAACGACGCGGTGGCGACCTGGCCAAGCGTCACCGTCCCCGCCAGGAGGTAGGCGATCGTCCCGACCCAATCGAGCGCCTGGACGGCGATCATCGCCTGGATCCACCCGCGGTTGGCGAACGGGTCGCGCACGACGAGCACCATGCCGAAGCCGAGGGCGAGGAACCGGGCACCGAGCATCGCGAACGGCCAGGCCGTCCAGGCCGGAGCCGCCGACAGGCCGAGCATGCCGTTGAACGCCGCCGGGGCGAGGAGATAGCCGAGGCCGAGACCGAACTGCGCGATGGCGATCACCGCGGCGGTCGTCTTGAGAATCCTGATCCGATCCAAGGGAAGCGACTCCTGTCATCGATAGGAAACCGGGTTGCGTGGTCACTGTATGGAAGGTACTATGCATTGGCAAGTAGTTACCTTCTTGTAAGCGACGGAGGAGCGCCGATGCGCACCCTGGCCGACCTCGCCTGCGACGTCGACTGCCCGGTCCGGCGGTCGATGGACGTGCTCGGGGGCAAGTGGACGCTCCTGATCGTTCGCGACCTGCTGGTCGAGCCGCGACGCTTCGGCGAGCTCCTGATCACTCTCGGAGGGGTCAGCCCGAAGGTGCTCAGCGAACGGCTCAAGTCGCTCGAGGCCGACGGCATCCTGACCCGGACGGTCTACCCGGAGGTACCCCTCCGCGTGGAGTACGCCCTGACCGACCTCGGCCGGGAGCTGCGCCCGGTCATCGACGCCCTCGCCGCCTG
The DNA here is from genome assembly GCA_021786915.1 of Chloroflexota bacterium. The sequence goes on along the minus strand of JAJYMP010000651.1, from coordinate 15,303 downwards.
GGGGGCGCGGCTCCCGGCCGCTGCCAGCCGACCGGCGGACGCGCAGGGGACCGGGACGGCCGGGCCGCCGCTCGAGCGGGGATCCGCCGCGCCGAGCGGCGCACCGTCCAGTGCCGTTGCCGTGAGAGGCCGAGGAACCCCGTCCCTGCGTGAGCACGAATCGGAGCGGATCAGACGACGCCGGCGCTGGAAGTTCGGCCTGGGCACGCAGGCGCCTCGTTGGGAGGCGATGACCTGACGTTCCACGTGGACGGCGGCGTGGTTGCCGGCCGCGACGCTCGGGTTCGTCGCGTCGGATCAGCCGCGACCGCGAGCAGCAGGCGATCCATCCAGCGCTCGGCCGGAGGCGTGGCCGACGGGCAGCCTGCCGCTCCAATCGGAGGGTCGTCCGCTCCGGTCATCCGTACCACCGCCAGGAGGCGCGCCAGCGCACCCCACGACGAACGGCAACTCCTGGTGCTGCCGCCATCCGGGCCGTCACCTCACGGCCGACCGCATGCGCCGGGCTGCCTCCACCAGGTTGACAAGCGCCGGTCGCACCTCCTCCCATGTGCGCGTCTTGAGGCCACAGTCAGGATTGACCCAGATCTGCTCTGCGGAGAGGTACTTCCGGGCCGTGTCGAGCAGTGTCGTCATCTCCCCGACGCTGGGGCATCGTGGCGCATGGACGTCGTACACCCCTGGCCCGATGGCGTTCTGGTAATGGAAGGTCGCGAAGGCCTCCAGGAGTTCCATCCGGGACCGCGACGTCTCCCGGGACCGCGACGTCTCGATCGAGATGACATCCGCATCCAGGGCGCCGATGGCGTCGATGATGTCGTTGAACTCCGAATAGCACATGTGCGTGTGGATCTGAGTCCCGTCGGCCACGCCGGATGAAACGAGGCGGAAGCATTCCACCGCCCAGTCGAGGTAGGCGCGCCACTCTGCTCGCCGCAGCGGGAGGCCCTCGCGGAACGCCGGCTCGTCGATCTGGATGATCCGGATGCCAGCGCTCTCCAGGTCGGCCACCTCGTCGCGGAGGGCGAGGGCGATCTGGCGGCAGACGTCGTTGCGCGGCAGGTCGTCGCGCACGAAGGACCATTGGAGCATCGTGACGGGCCCGGTCAGCATGCCCTTCACCGGACGCTCGGTGAGCGACTGAGCGTAGACCGACCAGGCCACCGTCATCGGATGCGGCCGCATGACATCCCCGAAGATGATCGGCGGTCGGACACAGCGCGAACCGTAGCTCTGGACCCAGCCCCGCTTCGTGCAGGCAACGCCGGCCAGCTGCTCCCCGAAGTACTGGACCATGTCATTGCGCTCGGCCTCGCCATGGACCAGCACGTCAAGGCCGATCTCCTCCTGCCAGCGCACGGCGGCCTCGATCTCGCGGTGCACGAAGCGCGCGTAGGCCGCGTCGTCCACGGTGCCGCCCAGGTGCGCGGCGCGGACCTTGCGGAGCTCCCCCGTCTGCGGGAAGGAGCCAATGGTCGTGGTCGGAAACAGCGGCAGCGCCAGGTGCGCGCGCTGAACCTCGCGGCGTGCCGCAACCGCTCGGCGACGCGTCATGTCGGGAGTGATCGTCGCCAAGCGGGCCGCCACGGCCGGATCATGGATCCGGGTCGACGTCCTGCGCGCGGCCACGGCGGTCTCCGATGCTGCGAGCGCCTCGGCCACCGCGCCTCGACCTTCGGTCAGGGCGCGACTGAGCGTTACCAGCTCATCGATCTTCTGGACGGCGAAGGCGAGCCAGCCCGCAAGCTCAGGGGGCAGGTCGGTCTCCAGGTCCAGGTCGATCGGCACGTGGAGCAGGGAGCAGGATGGGGCGAGCATGACGCGTTCGAAGCCACGGCGGGCCACCACCGGCTCGATCCGGTCAACGATCGCAACCAGATCACTGCGCCAGATGTTCCGACCGTCCACCACCCCGAGCGACAGCACGAGATCTGTCGGGGCCCTGGCGATGACCTCATCAAGCTGACCTGACCCGCGCACGAGATCGAGGTGCAGGCCGGCGACCGGCAAGCTGAGCGCAACCTCGAGGTTCTCGCCGAGCGGTCCGAAGTAGGTGGTGACCAACAGCTTCAGGGCAGGCGCCGCCCCGGCCAGCGTCGCGTAGGCGGTCTTCACCGCGAGCTGCACTCGCTCGTCGAGATCGAGCACCAGGCAGGGCTCGTCGATCTGCACCCAGTCCGCACCGGCGGCTGCGAGACGCCGCAGAAGCTCGGCATAGACGGGAAGCAGCCCCGGCAGGAGTGCCAGCGGCTGGACCGCCGCATCCCGGCTCTTGCCGAGGAGGAGATAGGTGACCGGGCCGAGCAGGACGGGACGGGTATGGATGCCGAGACGCTGTGCATCGAGGAACTCGTCGAGCGGCTTGGTCGAGGCGAGGACGAACTCCTGTCCGGGGTGGAACTCGGGGACCAGGTAGTGGTAGTTGGTGTCGAACCACTTGGTCATCTCGAGCGCCGGCAGGCCGGGGGCCGCTGCTGTGCCGCCCGGATCGTTCCGCTGTCCGGCCGAACCGGTCGTGCCACGCGCCATCGCGAAGTACGTCTCGAGGGTCACGGCGCCGCCGCGCCATCCGTACGCCTCGGGGATCGCCCCGACCATGACGCTCGTATCGAGAACATGGTCGTAGAGCGAGAAGTCGTTGCTCGGGACATGGCTGACACCGCGTCCTCGCTGGCGCGCCCAGGTCGCGGCCCGCAGCCCGCTCGCGGCTTCCAGCAGATGCGCTTCGTCTGTCTCGCCCGACCAGAACCGCTCCAGCTCCGACTTGAGCTCACGGTGGGGTCCGATCCGCGGGAAGCCGAGGGTGCCGACGCTGATGGACATGGTTGGTCGCTCCTTGTGTACGACGCCGGTGTGCGACGCCGGACGATCCTGGTCGGTGTGATCAGAAGTCCTCGCCGAAGGTCACGCTGCCCCCCACCGCCGTCTGGTAGGCGGAGACCCGCCGCTCGAAGAAGTTCGCCAGCTCCGGCACGTCCTGGAACTCCATGAAGGCGAACGGGTTGCGGGCGCCGTACCGGGGAGCCAGCCCGAGTCGGACGAGGCGGCGATCGGCGACGTACTCGAGGTACTCGCGCATGTCGGCCAGGGACATCCCCCCGACACCACCGGCGAGCACGTCCTCGGCGAAGGCCGCCTCGCACGCGACGGCCTCGTCGACCATCGTGTAGATCTGGGCGACGAGCTGCTCGTCGAAGAGGTCGGGCTCCTCGGCTCGGGCCGTGTCCACGATTGCGAACTCGAAGTCGATGTGTCCGCTCTCGTCCCGGAAGACCCAGTTGGTGCCGGTCGCCAGTCCCTGGAGCAGGCCCTTGGAGCGCAGGAAGTAGACATAGGCGAAGGCGGCAAAGAAGAAGAGGCCCTCGACGCAGGCCGCGAAGCACACCAGGTTCAGGAGGAACTGCTGGCGGTCCGCGCGGGTGGCGAGCTCGTCGAGATCCCCGATGGCGTCCATCCAGCGAAAGCAGAACTCGGCCTTGCGCCGGATCGAGGCGATGTTGTCGACCGCCGCGAACGCTTCGGCGCGGGCCGCCTCGTCGGGCAGGTAGGCGTCGAGGAGGGTCAGGTAGAACTGGATGTGGACGGCCTCCTCGTAGAGCTGGCGCGACAGGAACATCCGCGCCTCGGGGCTGTTGACGTGGCGATACAGGCTGAGCACGACGTTGTTGGCGACGATGTTGTCGCCGGTCGCAAAGAAGGCCACGAGCCGGTTGATCAGGTGCCGTTCGGCCGGCGAGAGCTTCGTGCGGAGGTCGACGAGGTCCGTCGAGAGGTCGACCTCCTCGACCGTCCAGGTGTTGCGGATGGCGGCGCGGTAGCGCTCGTAGAAGTCCGGATAGCGCATCGGGCGGAGCGTGAGCTCGAAGCCGGGGTCGAGGAGCATGGCGGTCCCTCCGTGGGGCGAGACTGATCGTGGAGCTGAGGCTGGGGCTTCGTGGCCGAACCGGTCACTGGCAGGCCTCGCAGGCCTCGGGGTTTTCGAGGGAGCAGGCGACGGCCGCCGCCGTCTCGAGCGGGACCGTCACCCGGGCGATCTCGGTGGCCGGGCGCGAGCGCAGGTAGTAGGTCGTCTTGAGGCCGCGCTCCCAGGCGTACAGGTACATCGAGGAGAGCTTGCCGATCGTCGGACTCTCGACGAAGAGGTTGAGCGACTGGCTCTGGTCGATGAAGGCGCCGCGCTCGGCGGCCATGTCGATGAGGGCCCGCTGGGGGATCTCCCAGGCCGTCCGGTAGAGCCGACGCGTCTCGGCCGGGAGCTCCTCGATCCCCTGGACGGAGCCGCCGGCGAGCTTGATCCGAGCACGGACCTGCTCCGTCCAGAGGCCGAGCGCCTTGAGCTCGCGCACCAGGTAGCGGTTGATCTGCAGGAAATCGCCCGACAGGGTCTCGCGCTTGAAGAGGTTCGAGACCTGCGGCTCGATGCACTCGTAGACGCCGGCGATCGAGGCGATCGTGGCGGTCGGCGCGATCGCGATCAGCAGCGAGTTCCGCAGGCCCACCACCCGGATCCGCTCCCGGAGGGCGTCCCAGCGCGCCGGATCGGCGGGCGCGACCCCCCACAGGTCGAACTGGAGCCTGCCCCGGGCCGCCTGCGTCTCGGGGAACGCCGGGTGGGAACCGGCCGCCGCGGCCAGGTCGCAGGAGGCGCTGAGGGCATGGAAGTAGATCTCCTCGGAGATCCGGCGCGAGAGTGCTCGGGCCTCGGGCGCGTCGAAGGGGAGACGCAGCTCGAAGAAGACGTCCTGGAGGCCCATGAGCCCGAGCCCGACGGGCCGCCAGCGTCCGTTGCTGGCGGCGGCCTCCGGGGTGGGGTAGAAGTTGCGGTCGATCGTCCGGTCGAGGAACTTCACGGCTGTCCCGACCGTGCGCCCCAACTTCGCCCAGTCGAAGCCGGAGCCGTCGGGCAGGAGATGCCGGGCGAGGTTGATCGCCCCGAGGTTGCAGACCGCGGTCTCGGCCTCCGAGCTGACCTCGAGGATCTCCGTGCACAGGTTCGAGAGGTGGATGACGTTGCCGGGCCGGGCGGTCTGGTTCGCCTTCGCGTTGGATGCGTCCTTGAACGTCATCCAGCCGTTCCCGGTCTCGGCGAGCGTGCGCATCATCCGTCCGTAGAGCTGCCGGGCGGACACAACCTTCCGGGCGAGCCCGGCCCGCTCGGCGGCCTCGTAGGCGTCCCGAAACGGCGCGCCCCAGAGGTCCGGCAGCGCAGGCACGTCCGCGGGATCGAAGAGCGACCAGGTCCCGTCGTCGCGAACGCGCTCCATGAACAGGTCCGGGACCCAGTTCGCGAGGTTCAGGTTGTGGGTCCGGCGCGCCTCGTCGCCGGTGTTGTCGCGCAGTTCCAGGAACTCCTCGATGTCAGCATGCCAGGTCTCGAGGTAGACGCAGGCGGCGCCCTTGCGCTTGCCGCCCTGGTTGACCGCCGCGACCGACGAGTCGAGCGTCTTGAGGAACGGCACGATGCCGCTCGAGATCCCGTTCGTACCGCGGATCAGCGAACCGCGGGCGCGCACCCGATGGAATGCCAGCCCGATCCCGCCCGAGAACTTCGAGAGGAGCGCGACGTCGGTGTACGTGTCGTAGATCGAGCGCAGATCGTCGGCCGGCGAGTCGTGGAGGTAGCACGACGACATCTGAGGATGGCGGGTGCCGCTGTTGAACAGCGTCGGCGTCGAGGGCAGGTAGTCGAGCATCGAGAGGAGCTGGTACAGCTCGACTGCTTCCTGAACGCTCTCCGACAGGCCGCAGGCGACGCGCAGGAAGAAGTGCTGGGGGCGCTCGATGAGCCGTCGGGTGAGCGGGTCCCTGAGCAGGTAGCGATCGGCGAGGACGCGGATCCCGAAGTACTCGAACGCATCGTCGCGTGCTTCGTCCACGACGCCCTCGAGCTCGCTCCGGTGGCGCCGGACGAAGTCTGCCGTCCCGTCACCGACGAGGCCGGCCGCATGGCCCCGCTCGACCGACGCGGCGAAGCCCGAGATGCCGTCCGCCCGCGTGGCGATCCCGATCGAGCGAGAGAGGAGGCGGGCCGCGAGTCGCGAGTAGGCCGGCTCCTCGGCGATGAGCGCCGAGGCGATGCCGATCGCAAGCTCCTCGACCTCGGCGGCGGGCATCCCGGCATACGCTCCGCGCTCGACGCGGGCGAGCACCTCGCCCGGATCCGCCCCCGGGAGTCCGGCGGCGGCTGACCGGACGGCAGCGGCCAGGTCGTCCGGCACGGCCGATGAGCCGGCGGGGCCGGGACCCACCATGACCAGCCGGCCCGCACCACGACCTCGTGACCGGGGATCTGCATCGATTCGGCGAGCTTCGCCGAGTTCCGTCGCCATCGCTGCTCCTCCACCACGGCCGGCCCGACGCCGCGCGGGCAGTCGGACCGGTCCCACGACCGCGAGATCGAGGAGCGCGGGGCACACGGACAGGCGTACCCGTCCACGACCCTCGCTCCCTCGAGCGAGACTCGGGCCGAACGGGTACACGGTCAGCCGAAGGCTGTCCCGTGGCACCCCTCGGGGCCCGGGTCGGTGTTCCGCTTGCGCGGCCGTCGGCAGGTCTTCGGACTCCCAGGCGGGCGACCGGCGAGGTCGCAGTCCTACTGACCGTCGCTTCCCGGGCGATGTCATTCGCCCAGTGCTTGATGACGGCGTTCGTTCCTGGTTACCGCTGCGGGGCAGTCCCGGCTTCGAACCGGGTTCCCTCTTGCGACGCTCGGTGTTCGGGCGAGCGTACCGACAGGACTACAAGATATAGTGGTTGGTGGCAGGCGTCAATACCACATGTAGTGGTTCGGTCGCGACTCCTGACTCCACGGGGTTCGTCTCTGGCCGGAGGGGCGCCGGACCGGCGACGGAGATCCGCTTGCGGCCGGCCTCGTGCACGGGGTAGACTCCGTCCGCGAAAGCCGGGGAGTCCCGCTGAGGGGCTGAGAGGGCGCGAAGGCCGCGCCGACCCGAAGAACCTGATCTGGATCATGCCAGCGAAGGGAGCCTTGAGTGCCGCAGCGCATGGAGCACGACGATCGGTCGTGCGTCACCCAGATGCACCACGCCCGCCGTGGGATCGTCACGCCCGAAATGATGTACGTGGCCGAGCGCGAGGAGCTGCCGCCCGAGGAGATCCGGGACGAGGTCGCCCGCGGGCGGATGATCATCCCGGCCAACATCAATCATCGCGCCCTCGAGCCGATGGCGATCGGGCTGCGGGCCCGGGTCAAGGTCAACGCCAACATCGGCAACTCCCCGACAACGTCCGACCTGCAGGGCGAGGTGGACAAGCTGAGCTTGGCGGTCCGCTGGGGCGCCGACACGGTCATGGACCTGTCGACCGGCAAGCTGATCGACGAGACGCGCCAGGCGATCATCGGCGCCTCGTCAGTGCCGATCGGCACGGTGCCGATCTACCAGGCGCTCACCGGGGTGGAGCGGGTCGAGGACCTGACCGGCGACGATCTGGTGGCCATGATCGAGCACCAGGCGGCCCAGGGCGTGGACTACATGACCGTCCACGCGGGCATCCTGATCGAGCACCTGCCGCTCGTCCAGCACCGCCTCACCGGTATCGTCTCGCGCGGCGGCGGTCTCCTCGCCCGCTGGATGGTCCACCACCGACGGCAGAACCCGCTCTACGAACGCTTCGACGACATCCTCGACATCTGTCGACGCTTCGACGTGTCGCTCTCGCTCGGCGATGGGCTTCGCCCCGGCTGCGTCGCCGACGCCTCCGATGCCGCCCAGTTCGCCGAGCTGCGCACCCTCGGCGAGCTCACCGAACGCGCCTGGGACCGCGAGGTGCAGGTGATGATCGAGGGACCCGGACACGTCCCGATGGATCAGCTCGAGATGAACGTGCGCAAGGAGCAGGAGCTCTGCCACGAGGCCCCCTTCTACACGCTCGGGCCGCTCGTGACCGACGTGGCCCCCGGCTACGACCACATCAGCAGTGCGATCGGTGCCGCGATCGTCGGCTGGCACGGGGCGAGCATGCTCTGCTATGTCACCCCCAAGGAGCACCTCGGCCTGCCCCGCGCCGAGGACGTGAAGCAGGGCTTGATCGCGTATCGGATCGCCGCGCACGCGGCAGACCTCGCCCGCGGTCGGCCGGGCGCCCGCAGGTGGGACGACGCGATCTCGAAGGCTCGCTTCGAGTTCGACTGGCGCGAACAGTTTCGCCTGGCGCTCGACCCGGAGACGGCCCAGGCGATGCACGACGAGACGCTGGCCGACGACTACTTCAAGAGCGCCGAATTCTGCTCGATGTGCGGACCGGCGTTCTGCCCGATGCACAACTTCCGGGACGTCGACTGGGCGGCGCTGAAGGCGGCGGTCGAAGAGCGGCGAGCCGCGCAACTGACCGCGCCGAACTAGATCGGCGTTCCCGGGGATGGTGAGACATGCCGAGGTCATGCCGCGACGTTCGGTGGGGAACAATGGACCTCGACCTTGATGCGCCGTGGCTTCGCCCGGCAGGCGTTCCGGTAGTGCCTCCCGCCTGTAGCGGCGGATCACTCGAGGACGCGCCGGCCGCCGCGGCAGCCGCGTACGCCGAGGCGGTCGCCGGGTTTCTCGGGTCGAGAGCTGGGCCGGCATGAGCAACCCGTTGGCCTCGGCGTCGGAGAGGGCCTCGGGCTCCAGCTCGTCCTCGGTCGACCTGATCGTCATCGGCGCCGGCGTCATCGGCCTGGCCATCGGGTATGAAGCGTCCCGCGCGGGCCAGCGCGTCCTCGTCCTGGAGCGAGATCGTCCCGGCTCGGGTGCGTCCGGCGCGGCGGCGGGGATGCTCGCCCCGGCCTCGGAGGCCGGGGCCACGGAGCCGAGCCTCGTCGAGCTGGCCCTCGAGAGCTGCCGGCTCTACCCGGAGTGGGTGCGCGCGATCGAGGCCGATTCGGGGATGCCCTGTCACTATCGGACCGAGGGCACCCTGCTCGTGGCACTCAACCGTGACCACGACGAGGAGCTCCAGCGCGAGGCCGACCACCAGCACGCGCTCGGTCTCGGCATCGAGCGACTCACGGCGAGCGAGGTCCTCGAGCGCGAGCCTGCGCTGAGCCCCAGGGTCACCTCCGGGATCTTCGCCGAGGGGGACCGCCAGGTCGATCCGCGGGCACTCGTGACGGCGTTGACGGCGGCGATCAGGCGCCTCGGGAGCTCCGTGCAGAGCGGCGCGACCGTCGAGTCGGTCTGGCTGGAGGACGATCGCGTCGCCGGCGTCCGGCTCGCGGACAGTGCGGCTCGAGTGCGCAGCGGCGCGGTCGTGGTCGCCGCCGGAGCGTGGTCGAACGGTCCCATCCGGGGTGTCACCGGGCACCTGCCGCTCCGTCCGGTGAAGGGCCAGGTGCTGCGGCTGCGCGGTGAGCCGCTGCTCCGCCACGTCGTCCGCACGCCGGACGTCTACCTCGTCCCGCGCGAGGACGGCGAGCTCGTGGTCGGGGCGACGATGGAGGAGCAGGGCTTCGACAGCCGCTCGACGGCCGGCGCGACGATGGACCTGCTCCGTGCCGCGTGGCAGGTGCTCCCTGGCGTCTACGACCTGGAGCTGGCCGATCTCTCCGTCGGCTTCCGGCCCGCGCTGCGCGACAACCTGCCGGCAATCGGACCCCTCGGGCCGGACGGGCTCTTCCTCGCGACCGGCCAGTACCGGCACGGCGTCCTGCTGGCCCCGATCACCGGGCGGCTGCTGACCGAGGGAATCCGAACGGGGTTGATGCCCCCGGAGCTCGCTCCGTTCGTGCCGGCCCGCCTGCCGGCGACGACCGGCCTGCTGAGAGGAGGCAGGCCATGATCACGGTCGAGGTCAACGGGGTCCCGAAGGAACTCGAACCGGACACCCACATCGGCGCGCTCGTGGCACAGATCCTGGGCAGGGAGCCACCATCGGGGGTCGCCGTCGCATTGAACGGGGAGGTCGTTCTCCGATCCGAATGGGTGTCGGTCGTCGTGAAGGATCGAGACGCGGTCGAGATCATCCGGGCGATCCAGGGTGGCTGAGCCCGCGGAGGAGAGCTGGGCGATCGGGCCGCTCCGACTCCACTCGCGCCTGCTCCTGGGCACGGCCCGCTACCCGAGCACCCAGACCCTGCTCGGCGCGCTCGAGGCGTCGGGGACCGAGCTCGTCACCGTCGCACTCCGGCGCGTCAGCCTGGATGCAGCCGACGGGGAGAGCCTCTACGAGCTGCTCCGGGAACGTGGGTACCAGCTGCTCCCGAACACCGCCGGATGCTTCACGGCGCGGGAGGCCGTCCTGATGGCTGAACTCGGCCGCGAGGCGCTTGGCACCTCGCTGGTGAAGCTCGAGGTGATCGCGGACGAAGAGACGCTCCTGCCGGACGCCGTCGAGCTCCTGAAGGCGGCGGGCGAGCTCGTCGGGCGTGGCTTCACCGTCCTCCCCTATACGAACGACGATCCGATCACGGCCCGCAGGCTCGAAGACCTCGGCTGCGCCGCGGTCATGCCGCTGGCCGCCCCGATCGGATCCGGCCTGGGCGTGCGCAACCCGCACAATCTCGCGCTGATCAAGGAGCGTGCCGCGGTACCGGTCATCGTCGACGCGGGCGTCGGGACGGCCTCGGACGTGGCGGTCGTGTTCGAGCTCGGCTGCGACGGCGTGCTGCTCAACTCGGCCGTCGCCCGGGCCCGGGAACCGATCCGGATGGCGCGGGCGATGCGGGCGGCGGCGATCGCCGGGCGGGAGGCATTCCTCGCAGGCCGGATGCCGCGCAAGTTCTACGCGGAGAGCGCGACCCCACTGGCGGGACGGATCCCGGCCAGGCCCGCTGATGGGGCCCGGTGATCGGGGGCGTTCCCCGGCTCTACGTGGTCGCCGATCGGGGGATCTTCCGGACCGACCGGGAGTGGCTGGAGCGCCTCGCTGACGTCGCTCGAGCCATCGCCGATCTGCCCGACGTGGGCCTCCAGGTGCGGGCGAAGGTGACAGAGCCGGCGCGGCGAGCTCGCCTGGTGGCTCGAGCGAGAGCGGTCCTCGTGGGCGCAGGAGGCGAGTCGCTCCTCGATCGGACCCTCCTCAACGGGACAACCGCGGCAGCGACCGTCGCGGGCTACGGTGGCGCTCACTGGCCCGAAGCGGCGATCCCTGCCGAACCGGACCCGCACGCGGGTCGGCTCGTGGTGGCGGCATCGATCCATTCGGTCGCCGGCCTGGTGCGTGCGGAGGCGGCAGGCGCTCACTTCGTCCTGTTCGGGCCGGTGTTCAACCCAGGATCAAAACCCGGCCTGGGGGTAGGGCTCGGGGCGTTGGACGAAGTGGTGAGCGGCGCCCGCGTCCCGGTCGTCGCGATCGGCGGAATCGCTCCGGCCGATGTTGGGCCATGCCTGCGGGCGGGCGCCGCCGGCGTTGCCGTCGTCACCGGTGTCCTGCGGGCGCCCGATCCGGCCCGGGCGATCGCGGACTACCGTTCGGCGCTCGAGAACGCGGTCTGATCGGCGGTACAGGGCCCGGTCGTGGTCCTCTCTGCCACGATCGGGTGAGACGCTCCGCCTCCGATGATCACCGACCGAGGGCGGGACTCGAGCGGATGGACCAGCTCGCGGACGCGATCGCTCGCCTCGATCGGGAAGTGGACCGGCTGATCGCCCCGGTGGCTGACCCGCTCGCCCGCCTGCCGACCATCCCCGGCGTCTTCACCAGCGGGCTGCAGAGCTGACTCAGCGACGCGCTGCGGGGGGGCCTCGGTGCGCGAGACCCTGAGCCGGTCAGGTCGAGCAGTTCTCTGAGCCGGCGCGCGCTGCGGAGATGGCCCTCCGTGGTCGCCAGCTCCAGGGACCGCCGAATCACACCCGCAGCGCCGGTCGCTCCTCGTGCGACCAGCACCTCGGCTTCGGCGAGCCTGGCCTCGAACAGCGCGTGTGGCACCTCGCCGGCCAAGGCACGCAGCGCCATCCGTTCCGCTTCCTTCGGATCTCCCGAGCGTCACGAGCACCAGCGCGAGTTGGGAGGCGGCCCACGACTCGAACAGCGGGAGTCCGGCCGCTGCCTCGAGACCTCTGCGGAACGCCGCCAGCGCTTCGCTCCGGTGCCAGAGGCAGTAGCCGACCATCTCACGGTGGCGGAGATCCGTCGCGATCTCGAGCGCGCGCTCGATGTGCGCGAGTCCCTCGGGTGCGCGGTCCATGTGGACGAGGCCATGTCCGCAGGTGGAGCGGGCGGTGATGGAGTGGAACGCATCCCCGATCTCCTCGAAGCGGTCGGCGACCTCGGCCAGGGCCTGCACCCCGGCCCGGATGTGGCCGGCGAGGAAGGTGCGCACGGCGGCCAGATCCAGCATCCGCGCCCGTCCGTGGGCATCGCCCAGCCGATCGAAGCACGCCAACGCCTCCTCCGCGCGGCGTTCCGCGTCGTCAAGACGTCCGCGGTTCATGTCGATCGTGGCGGCCGCGGCGAGCGCTTCGGCGTTCGCCGCGACGTCATCGGCCGCCTCCAGAAGGGCGAGCTCGGCCAGGCGCGACGCCCTGCCGTAGTCGTCGGCGCCGGCGGCGAAGGTCGCCATGCGCGAGAGCGCGAGCGACCGAGCCGGCGCACTGCCTGCCGCACCGAGCGCCACCTTGAGTTCGTCGTCGACGATCCCGCCGGAAGCCAGCGCGCTCAGCGAGCCGTCGGCACGGTGACCGCCGTGGAGGATCTCGAGCTGGAGCTGCACCGCCTCGGAGGAGGGCTCGACCTCGAGCTCCTCGAAGGACCGGAGCGCGCCTGCCCGGTCGCCGGACAGGTCGAGGGCCTTCATGAGCAGCAGCCATCCTGCCTCGCGCAGCGGCTCGCGCGCCACCGCCATCTCGGCGAACTCCATCGCGCGTCGATAGTCCGCCATTCGAAGGGCTGCCTGCGCCGCCCCTTCGAGCGCCTCCGACTGCAGTCGCTCCATCTCCGCACGCACCGCGTGCGCCCATTCGGCGTAGGCGTCCTCGGCCAGGGGCTCGCCTTGCCACCACTCGAACGCCTGGCAGAACGAGGAAAGGGCGTCTGGCCGGTCGCGCTGGGCGAGGCTCGCGCGACCGGCCTCGACGAGCCGTCGGAACTCTTCGACGTCGATGGTGCAGTCCGCTTCGCTGGCGAAGGCATAGCCGCCCGCACCCGTCGTGATCAGGGCCGGGTACCTCACGGCCCGCCTGGCCCGATGGATCATCACCTCGAGGTTCGCGGCTGGATCGCCGGGCAGGCGTTCCCCCCATAGCGCGTCCGCGAGCGCGTCCTTTGACATGAACTGACCGCGATGGGTCGCCAGGACCCGGATGAGCATGCGCACCAGCCGGCCACCGAACTCGCGCGACGGGATCTCCTCTCCGCCGCGCTTGACCATGAAGCGTCCGAGGAGCCGGAGTTCCAGCCGGGTTGGTTCCGATGTCGCTCGTCTGGACGGTTGCAAGGACGTCTTAAGGTCTCTCGCCCAGCTTGGACGGCACGAGGACGGGACAGCCCGTCCCGCACACGGAGGGAGGCCAATCATGGCTGGGCCGGGAAGCGCTGTCGAGACCCCGGTGCTGGTGAAGACGGTCGATCAGCTGGTCGAGGAGGCCAGGCGCCGGATCGCCGGTGTCACCTCGGACGAGATCGCAGAGGACGTCGCGTCGGGCAGGGTGCTGGTCGTCGACGTCCGAGAGCCGGACGAGTGGGAACAGGGTCACATTCCGCAGGCGATCAACATCCCGAGAGGCTGGCTGGAATTCAAGGCGGATCCGGCGACGCCCTTCGCGGATGCCCGTCTCCATCCAGGACGCCCGATCCTGGTCCACTGCGCGGCGGGGAAGCGAAGCGCACTGGCGTGTGCCGCGCTCCAGGACATGGGCTACGCTGCGGTGCGGAGCCTGGAGGGCGGGTTCGAGGCCTGGCAGAAGGCGGGCTATCCTACGATTCGCGACGGACGGGCCCGCGGGAGCGGTCGCTCGGTGGCAGCACTTCCGCTCGAACCCTGAGTTGGCCAGCGCCCTCGAGCAGGCGCGGCAGCTGGTACAGGCGACCAGGTGGTCGCATCGACCGATCTCGGGTGCCATGGAATCGGCCGTCCGGGCGACGCAGACGTTGCCCGACCAGTCATGTGTGCCTTCGAGCAGGCCGACGTGCCGTCGCTGGTCCGGCTCCTGCGGGACGATGTGAGCATGACGATGCCGCCCGATCCCGCATGGCTCAGCGGCCGCGAGGCGGCCGGGGAGTTCCTCGACTCGCGGCTGGGCATGCGCCGGCTCTGCACGGCGGCGTAGGTCAGCTCGAGTGCACGGATCGTCCGCTCGTACGAGCGCTGGGCCACGCCGACGAAGAGGCAGTCGATGACCGCGAGCTGGGCGATCCGGCTGGCCATGGCACCCGACCGAAACGTCGTCTCCCGGGCAGCCGTGGTGAGCACGTGCCGGGCGTGCTCGGTCAGGGGTGACCGGCCGAAGTTGGTGATCGCGATCGTCGTCGCGCCGCACTCTGCGGCAACGCGCGGCGCCTCGATCCTGCCGATCGTCGTCCCTGGGCGACGAAGCCACTCGCCGCCCTCGGGATGCCGCGCGGGACCTACTTCCTCGGCGACCCCGAGGTGAAGAGCGATGGGGTCACGGCCCGACTCGCGGACAGCCGTCTTGCTGGCAGCGTGGTCCGCGTCGACCAGGCGATCCGCAACCTCCGGACCTTCCTTGGCTGGTCGGTAACCGACGCCGTGGCCACGGCCACGACCGTCCCGGCCCGGCTGCTGAACCTCGCCGACCGGCACGGCGTTCTCGCTCCTGGGGCCACGTTCGACGCGGTCCTCCTCACGCCGGCACTCGAGATCGTCGGGACCTTCATCGAGGGACGGCTCGTACACGCCGAGGACACGCTCGCGGCCGCTTCGCTGACGCAGACGCGGGCGCGACTTGAGGTCAGAGGCCGTCGGCCGCGATGCGGCCATCCCGAACGAGGGCGGCGATCCACCCGGGCAACGAACGAGTCACCGTCGACGTCGACGTCGGCCCGCTGTCCGGGCTCGATCGTGGCCACACCTCGTGGCACACGCAGACACCGGCTACCGAGGCTCCGGCGCCCTGTCCCGGGGCCCGCGCCACAGGCCGGGCGCGCGCGATGGCGACCAGCCGGGCCCCGGCGCGGCGGCCTTCCGGCGCCACCCCTGCCGCAGCCGGCGCTCGATCGCGGGCCAGTCCGGGATGGCGCTCGTGCCGTCAGCTGCCTCGGTGCTCGATCCGCCGACGGCGCAGGCGGCGGTGACCGCCTCCGGCGGCGACATTCCCGTCAGCAGGCCAAACAGGAACCCCGCGATCGTCGCATCCCCGGCTCCGGCGGTCCCGACCACGTCCGCCTCGAACACGCTCGAGTAGAGCT
>JAJYMP010000003.1 GCA_021786915.1 Chloroflexota bacterium | reverse complement strand
TGCACCGGGGACAGCAGCCTCCCTCAATGAAGGCAGCGCCGGGAAGGCGCTGCGACTCTGGCCCGCTTCACGACGCCCACCCTGGTCGACCCTCAATGAAGGCAGCGCCGGGAAGGCGCTGCGACTGGGTTGTATGGTCGCCGAGTCCTACGATACCGGCCTGTCCGCGTTCAGGAGCGGACCGTTTGGGTGACGGCGCGCGGTCCGGTCGTTGACCGTGCGGACCAGCATCGGCGTTTCCCTCTCGATCTCCCGCGAGCACTCGTGCTCGATCCGCGTCGGACCGCCGCGCTCGCGCCCTTGAGGGCGCCCGGCATGCATCAGATGAGGAATGCCCCGTCATCGGTCAATGGCCTCTCGCGGCCAAGGATCTCGAAACGACCTCGCTCCACGCCGATCACAGGACCGACCTCGCAGATGAGGACCGAATCCTCCTCGGCGCGCATCAGGCGCTCGAGCTCGCCCCGGAGCCGGACGAGGCGAGCCGGCCGCACGTCGACGATGAAGACGCTGTACTGGACGCGGTCCCCGTAGCTGCCGAGCTTCTTGGCGATCCGCGCTCGGCGTCGGTCGTCGGGGACGTCGTACGCAACCACGTATCGTCGCGCGGCGTCCCGGCTCATCGGACCCTGATGCCCACGTATCGATGCTGGCTCCCGTCCAGGACGCCGAGGATCATCCGCGCCTGGATCTCCATCGCCCGTCGCCAGGAAACTTGATAGTCGAAGACCGGGTGGCGAAACCTGGTCTCGACCCGCCGCTCGTATGCGGCAATCAGCGCCCTCCGGCCAGCATCCCGCATCCTGGTCGTGCCCAGCACGTCCGTGAAGTCACCCTGGGAGATCTCGCCGTTGTTGAAGGATGCCAGGACGACCGAGTCCGCCACCGGGGCACGGAACTCCTCGCACAGGTCGAGTGCCAGAGCGGGCTTGTTGCGGTTGCTTGTGTGCAGGAACCCGGCGTGCGGATCGAGCCCGCAGGACGCGAGGGCGCGGATCACGTCGCCCAGCAAGAGCCCGTACGCAAAGTTCATCGCCGCGTTGAGAGGATCGCGTGCTGGCCGTCCGGATCGAACGGTGAAAGTTACTCCGCGGCCGCGGACCCGCGGCTTGAGCATCGTGCTGAATGCCCCGAAGTAGTTGGCCGCCGCCTCTCCCTCCATGCCGAGGAGTTCAGTCATCGACCCAGCGGCCGCGGCCCGTCGTTGCAGCGATCGGAGCACCGCCACCGCGTCCGCGCTGTCCCCGTTCCGGCGAAGCAGCGTGCCCTGGTTGGCGATCTTGGCCACGACGAATTCCCTGGCGAGATCGAGGCGGCCCTCGGCTGCGGCGACATGCTGCCGCACGCGCTGTGCGCCGTTGGGACCATCACCCGGGATGCTCCAACCGACCACTCGCCCGGTCCCGGTACACCAAACGACGGTGAGCGAGCGCCACAGGATCTCCCGGATGAGCGCTCCCGACAGGTCGACGTTGCCGTGAACGACGAGGCCCTGGACCCGCTCGATCGGGATCGACCCAATCTCCTCGCCGCGGGACCAGACGTGGATCCGCCCGCTCCTGATGGACGCCCGAGATCCCGCCGTGGCGAGATGGACGACCTGGGCGTCGGGGTCGGCGACTAGGATGCGGCGGCGAACCGGAGCACCGGCCCGCTCCTCAGGAAGGCAGATGGACGCGTGTGAGCAGCCGGTGCAGCGAGGGTCGTCCTCCAGGGGGGCTGGGGCCACTCGATGCTCGATCGTCGACCGTGTCGCCTCTACGGCGCACCGGGCGGCCGCGATATCGGCGTGGCTGAGATCGACAGACACCCGCAGACGATGGTTCACGAAGTAGATCGCCTGAGCTTCAACGCGGTGTCCCATGCTCGCAAGCGCCTCCGCCTGGAGCGCAAGCTGCACCCGCATCGGCTCGGTGACCTCGGGCTGCCGCCTGACCGGAGTCGACTTGTACTCGATGATCGTGAGGGCGCCCGTCGGCCCGACCTCGATCGTGTCGCAGCGTCCGCTGATGCCGAGGTTCGCCTCCACGATGTCGACGGCCCGCAATCGACCCGGTCGTCCGGCGCTCGGTTCGTCGGTTGCGTCGTGCGCCTCTACGCCGACGGCAACCTGGTAGGTGTCGGTGTTTTCGCCGGCTGCCTCGAGCCAAGCGCGCCGTGGGCAGAAGACGTGGTGGGCGACGAGGCTGATCGGGATCGTCTCTGGCCCCTCCCCGCCGCCGCCTCTCGCCGGCATCACGGGGTTTGGAGCGGAATCACCGTGCCGAGCAACGCGCGTCGCTCCGGCGCATTGGCGCTTCCATACTCTCCGATGGGAAAGCGAACGACCGCACCGATGTTTCGGTCGGCAAGCCAAGCGCACGCTGCCTCGATCTCAAGCCTGTCGGACTCGGCTGCGACGTCACCGTCGATCCCGGCCGCCTGCGCCAGCTGGTCACTCACGATAACGGAGCGGAGCCGCGGAAGAGCGACCGAGCCGACCGGGACCGGGACGTACAACCACCCTCGCCGGTCGCGCGCTGCCCCCCACGGGGCCGGTAGCTGACCTGCGGTGCGCGAGGCACGCGTGATCCTCGGGATGACCGGGAAGTGGCTCAAGCCCCACAACGCGCACCAGGCTAGCGCGTTATCTGTCGGCCCCGGAGCCGCGAGCCCCGTAGCCGTCCGGCTGTCAACGGCGTTCTTGCCGAGCTCATCGTTCGGACGCATACCCGTCAGGCCAGCCTCGATCTGCGCCGTCGAACGTGCCGCCACGCGCTCGGCGAGGGGGTGGAGGCGGTTTCCGACGAACTCCTCGCCCCGATTGCGCGTCTTCATCTCCCAGCGGCTCGCACCCTCGTCGGGGAGTCGCTGACGTTGGCGATTCACCCGCCAGTAGGCGGGCTCCCCCAGGCTGCCGAT
>JAJYMP010000076.1 GCA_021786915.1 Chloroflexota bacterium | reverse complement strand
GCGGGCGTATCTATGGAGGCCGAACTGCCGTCATGGAGTGACCTGGTGCGGAATCTTCTCCTCAGAGCGAAACGCGCTGGAGACGACGACGATGCGGTGAGCGCTTGGGCGGATACCGTGCTTCAAGAGGGTCCCCTCGCCGCGGCCGCCGTCGCGGAATCTCTGTACCCCAATGGACCTGCCTTTCGGCGTGCCCTGCGGGAAGTTTTGTACTCGCGGGATCCAGAGACCTATGTACCCGGCGCGTTGGCGGGCCAGATCGCCTGGTTGAAGCAGCGTATGGGTTCTCGTCTGGCCCTGCTGACGGTCAACTACGACGGGCTCCTCGAGGCTGCGCTGGCCGAGCGCGGCCTCGAACCCGCGTCCTACGTGCGGGGATGGTCCGAGCCTGCGGGCAAAGCCGCGGTGTGGCACCTCCACGGCCGCCTCGTCCGGGCCCGGTCGGGAAAGAGCTGGCTGAGTCAGGGGAACCTCGTGCTCTCGGAGGGAAGCTACGTCCGCTCGACCGCGAGCACCTTTCCGCAGGAGTTCGTCGCACGGCGCCTGCGAGGCTCTCTCTGCGTGTTCGTGGGCCTGAGCATGACCGATCCGAACTTCATTCGCTGGCTCTATAACTCCGCCGACGAAAGTGGAGGGCCTCGCTTCGTCGTCTTCGTACGCCAGGCCTCTCCGGTTGCCGATGCGCGTGTGCGGAACATCCTTGAACACTCGGCTACGGCCCGATGGGCAGGCTACAAGGTGACGCCGGTCTGGGCCAACTACTACGGCGAAGTGGCGCAGATTGTCCATGAGATTGGGCTTCGCTGTTCCGGCCCTAGCCCGACCGACTTCTCCGAACGGGCGCGGACACGGCTGGCGAACGGCACCTCACGGCTCAGCCCTCCCGGCCACGGCGAATTCGTCGAAGCTCAGACAGAGGCATCTCGATGGCTCAGGGAACGGATCGCGGATGTACGTGCGATCTGCTTCGCGGCAACACCGCCGGTGGACCTTTCACGCCATCATCTCGGACTGGGAGTTTGGGCCGTGAACCACGATGCGGGCATGATCATGAATTGGGTCAGCGCTGATCGCGCTTACCAAGAACCGGACGCCGCCGTTAGCGCCGCCCTCCATGCGCGCAGTCGCTGGGTTGCTGCCGCGGCCATTGTCAATGGCGTATCGGTCGAGGAAGACCCAATGGTCTATGTCTCGCGCTGGCGCTTTGTGCGCGCTGTCCCGGTCATCGTTGAGCCCGATGGCGAACGCAGCATCGTGGGGGCCGTCACGCTCACGTCCATGACGCCGTTGACGAATTTCCCGCTTGCCAGGGACAAGGCGCCGCCAGGGCTCCTCAACGCGATCGATAGCTTCCTGTCAAAGCAGGTGGGCGAATTCTTCCTGCACTAGGCCTCCCGCCGCCCTTCATGCGATACTCAAAGAGTGCCCGCCAAGACCCGAGCCGCACAAGCCAGTAACAAGCAGCGGATCCACGTTGCCCGTGATCCCCATCCGGTCTCTGCGAAGCTGCAGAAGGCCGTAAGCCGGCGGCTCAAGACGGCCAGCCGCGAAACGGCAGCGATCAAGGCCAAGCGGCCAGCTGCCTGAGCGAGCCTGCTCTGGCCGTCTGTGGCCCGTCGCCCGCGCTTGTGGCTGACGGTGCACGGTGTCCGGGCGTCATCCAGCTCGTGTGGCTCGTTTGGTAGCCGCTCACGCTCGACCGCACGAGCGTCCCGTCCCAAGCGGCTGGTATACCCGACGCCATGGCACCGGCGCTATCCCGAACCATGGCCTCCGCCGGGCCGCTTGCCGGAGTGATCTGTGTGCTCGGACTGGTGGCGCTAGTCGCCTGGACAACCTGGCGCTTCGGCCCCACCCTCATACCTGTGGCCGGCTGGGCCTGCCTCTCGGTCGCGTGGGCGTCTGGTAGCCAGGGCGGCTGCGGCTACTTCGCGTTCTTCGTAGTGCTGGGCGTCCTCGCGTGGGCCGGGGGAACGGTTTGGTACGCCAGGCGGCGTGGTCGCTGCCCGTCGCCTGCATCGGCGTGCTTGTTCGCACACATACCATGCGGACGCGGCGCCGCTGAGCGTGGCGAGGGAGCGCTACGTTGGCGCCTGACCTGCCGGACGCGGTGATTCACCCGTTCAGGCACGCTCGCCGGTCGACTTCCCGCGAGCAGAACACCGCGGAGCATAGGCGGACCGGTGCGAGGCTGACCTAGAACCCTCAGAAGGGGCAGTGGCGTCTCTCGCCTGCACCTGTCGTCGAAGGGATCCTCGAAAGCAGCCCCCAGTCGGGCTTTCGACTTGTGCTCTCTACGAGCACGTCTCTTGTCGCTAAGCGACTACCGGCGCTCGCGCCAGCGTGGGCCGGTAGTGCCTGCCCGCGGCAACCGCGTTCGCACCTGCCGTTCAACAGCTGCGGCACGCCTCGCGTATGCGCTCGGCGACCCGGCCGATACTGGCGTCTTCAAACCGTGACTGGGTTGGCCAGATCCGGCCAAGCTCGTCGCGGCACCATCGCGGTACGACGTGGAGGTGCAGATGGAAGATGGTCTGCTCTGCCGCTGTACCAGCCGATGTGATCAGGTTCATTCCCTCGGGGCCTAACGCTTGATAGACCGCGCGACCAACCCGAACCACCGCGTCCATAAGTTCCGATGCGAGCTGCGGCTCTGCTTGCCATAGGTCTGCGACGTGAAGCCGGGGAACGATGAGTGTGTGCCCTGGCGTTGCTGGTTCGAGCGGGAAGAAG
Source organism: Chloroflexota bacterium (assembly GCA_021786915.1). The sequence goes on along the minus strand of JAJYMP010000076.1, from coordinate 176 downwards.
GCGACCCAGTGGTGGTTCTCGCAGACGATGTCGACCGACCGGTCGGCGCCACGGGCAATACGGCAGAAGTCGCACTCTTCGTCCGGTGACCGCCTCATTTTCCTGCCGCCTTCGCAGCCTTTTCGATCCAGTCGCCCATATTGTGATAGCCGTCGTCCTTGTTCCACAGGTAAAAG
>JAJYMP010000424.1 GCA_021786915.1 Chloroflexota bacterium | reverse complement strand
GCGGTCTCCATCCAGATCAGGGGCGGCGCGAGCAGGACCGCCGCGCGGTCCTGCAGGTCCCCCAGCGCGTCCATGGCCGGCGGCTCACTGACCGCAGCGCCGACGGCGATCGAGGCATCCACGACGACCGTGGGCGGCATCGCCGCGAAGGTCACCGATGCGCTCCGTCTCGCTCAAACCGGACAGCCGCCGCAGCGTCGATGGGGCCGTACCGCTCGCGGAAGACGCCGCCCATGCGACGCAGCTCATCCAGGGCCGCAAGGCGGCGCGCCCTCATCTTCTCAGGATCGACGGCGGCGAGGTCCGCCAGCGGCACGATGGCCGCCACCGCGTGACCACCGCGCTCGACGACGAACCGCTCGCCGGCGGCCGCCTCGTCGAGCACCTCGCCGAACTTGGCGCGGACCTCGAGGGCGCTGATCGTTCTCATAGCACCATCATAGGCCTATGAGAGCGTCCGTCAACCGGGCTCGAGATCACGGGGCAGGTCCACGTCGCGGAGCGTGAGGCGGCGGGGATCCAGCGCGCGCCAGGCCTCCGCTGACACCATCCCGGCTGGGACCCTCAGGAGCACGCCGCGCAGCGCCCGACGGCCGTCGGCGAGGAGGGCGGCGGCGGCCGGGGCGACCAGCGACGGGCGGACCGCCAACGGCAGGATCGCGGCGGGCTCGGCCTCCAGCGTCGCCGCGCCGAGGGCGGGGTCGGCCTCGAGGGCGGCGAGCAGCGCGGCCAGCACGGCCGGCACGGCCCACGGCATGTCGCCGCCGACGACGACCGCAAGGTCGATTCCAGGAGCGGCCGCGGCCAGCTCGGCGAGGCCGGCGGCCAGCCCGGCGAGCGGGCCCTGGTGCGTCGCGGGATCGTGGGCGACGAGCAGGCGTGCGCGAAGGGGCGGGAGCGCGCCCGATCCGGCGCCGGGGGCTCGCACCACGACGATGGTCGCCGCCACATCGTCCGCCGCGGCGAGCGCGTGGTGGAGGAGCGGACGGCCGTCGAGCGAGGCCGCCAGCTTGTCCGCTCCGAAGCGCGACGAGGCGCCGCCGGCCAGCACGATCGCCGCGGCGTCCTCCCGTCCGCGCATCACTCGCCGCGGCCCTCCGGCTTCGCCGCGCGCTCGGCAAGTCGGGCGAGCGTCCTGGGGCCGAGGACGTGACCGGCGTCCGTCCGCCGCAGGAGCCCGCGACGGTTGAGGTCCTCCAGGATCACGAGGACGTACTTGCGGCTCGTGCCGGTGGCGTCGCGGAAGGCGGCGGGCGAGAGCGGCCCGCGGCTGGCCAGCGAGAGCGCCTCGCGGCTCAGCTCGCGATACGTGGACGCGGCCCAGGCGAGGTCGTCCTCGAGCCGCACGATGCGGTTCGCGACCTCGAGCGCTCGGATCCCCTCGGGCGGGCAGTTGACGGCCCGGGCGGCCTCGGCCAGCGGCGGCGGTGCGGGAGCGGCCAGGGCAGCTTCGAGGCGGTCCATCGCTGCGAGGACCTGGGGCGGCGGACCGGCGATGCGCGTCGGGTCGCGGAGGAGCTCGCCGTCCCTCGCGATTCCCCCAGCGGCGATGAGCCGCGCGACGCGATCGCGCGCCACGTTCTCGGCGGCGACCCGGTCCAGGGTCACGAGCCGACGGGCGGCGAGCGCAAGCTCCTGCCGCAGCGCGGGGAGCGACAGGCCCGGCGACTCGGGATGTGCTGCGTGGTGCTCGGCGATGAGTCGCAGGGCGGTGGCGTCCAGCGCCGCTGCCACATCGTGGGCGAGCTCGGGCCCGGCCGCGCCCGCGAAACTGCCGTGGAGGTCGAGGCGGGCGCTCCGGCTTCGCGGGTCGGCAGCGAGGGCGGCGGCGCGACCCGGCGTGAGGCGACGGCGAGAGATGCCCCGCGGCGGCAGCGGATCGAGGACCACGCCTCCACCCGCCGTGGAACCGGGCGACGGACGCCGGAGCGCGAACCGGTCGCCCGAGGCGACGGCAAGCGGCGCGTCAAGCCTCAGAATGGCGAGGGTCGAGCCGTCAGGCGGGTCGATCGCCTCGCGGGGGCCGCGCACGACCAGCGCTCCGGCCTGCGCGGTGCCGAGGTGCAGGCGGAGGCGCTCGCGGTCAGCGGGGACGGCGGGCCCGGCGCGGCGCGCCCTCCCCGGCAGCGCAAGGCCCGCGGCCGGTCGCATCGCGACCATGACCCGCGAGGAGGCGACGACCCCGGGATCGGCGGTCAGGACGGCTCCTCGCGCCACGTCGTCCAGCTCCACCCCGGCCAGGAGCAGCGCCGTGCGGCCGCCGTCGGACGCCTCGACCCGCGCGCCTCGCGCCTGCACCTCGCGCACCCGGACCTCCCGGTCGCCGGGGACCAGGCGGAGCACGTCGCCCGTCGCCACCCGCCCGCTCCGCAGGCTCCCCGTGACCACGATGCCCCGTCCCCGGACATGGAAGGAGCGGTCGATCGCCAGGCGCGGCCCGCCGGAGGCAGACGCCTCCCCCGCCAGCCGCTCCGCCACCCGATCCGCCAGCGCCGCCAGCGCGGCCCGCAGCCCGTCGACCCCCTCACCGCTCGTCGAGGCCACCACGTGGACCGCCGACCCCGCCAGCGTCGTCCGCGAGACCAGCGCCGTGACCTCGTCGGCCACCTCGGACGCGCGGGCCTCGCCCGCCACATCGGCCTTCGTCACCGCCACCAGCCCGTCGCGGATCGCCAGGGCGTCGAGCAGCTCGAGGTGTTCCAGCGTCTGCGGCGAGGGCCCGTCGTCTGCGGCCACGACGAGCAGGGCGGCGTCGATCTCGCCGGCGCCCACCAGCATGTTGCCCACCAGCCGGTCGTGGCCGGGCACGTCCACGAAGTCCAGCGTGCCGCCGCCCGGGAGGGCGAGGTGGGCGTAGCCGACGTCGATGGTCATGCCCCGACGCCGCTCCTCCGGGAGCCGATCGGCGTCGATGCCGGTCAGCGCGCGCAGCAGCGTGGTCTTGCCGTGGTCGATGTGGCCGGCCGTGCCGACGACGACGCTCACGCGACGCCGCGCCTCGCTGGCCGCCGGATCCTCACCGCGCGACGTCCGCGAGTCGTCGCGCCAGGAGGACGTCGTCCTCCGGCTCCACGGTCCGAAGGTCGCACACCAGCGCGTCGCCCTCGATCCGCGCCAGGACGCGGTCCGGGCCGCGTCGAAGCGCTGCGGCCAGGCGGTCCGGCGAGGCCACCCGGAGCGCGACGCCCGCGGACGGCAAGACCTGGCCGGGCAGCGACCCGCCCCCGACGGCACTCTCGAGCGCAACCACCTCGGTCGACGAGCCGACCGCCGATGCGATCGACGCGGCCCGCGCGCGAAGGTCGTCCTGCGTCCGTGCGATGGCCCGCCAGACGGGCACGTCCGTCACGGCGCGCCCGGCGCGGTACAGCCCGAGCGTCGCCGCGACGCCGGCCAGGATCGCCTTGTCGGGGCGCATCGCCCGCGCCAGGGGATCGCGCCGGAGCCGGGCGACCAACGCCGCCCGCCCGACGATCAGCCCTGCCTGTGGCCCGCCGACCAGCTTGTCGCCGCTGAACACCACGACGTCCGCCCCGGCGGCGAGGCGCTCGGACGGCATCGGCTCGTGGGCGAGGCCGAAGGCGCCGGTGTCGAGCAGGGCGCCCGATCCCAGGTCGTCCACGACCAGCGCCCCGCGGCGATGGGCGATCGCCGCCACCTCGGCGAGGTCCGCCGCCTCCGCGAAGCCCGTCACGGCGAAGTTCGACGGGTGGACGCGCAGGACCAGGCGAGCACGCCCCTCCGCCAGGGGCGCCGCGAAGTCGGCTGCCCGCGTCCGGTTCGTCGTCCCCACCTCGACCAGGCGGGCGCCGGCGCGCGCGACGATCTCCGGGATGCGCACGCCGCCGCCGATCTCGACGAGCTCGCCCCGCGAGACCACGACCGAGCCGCGCCGCCCGGCGAGGCCCACCGCCAGCAGGAGCGCGGCCGCCGCGTTCGTCACGACGATTGCTGCCTCGGCCCCCGTGAGCGCGACGAGGTGCTCCTCGGCCGCTCGGAAGCGGGCGCCCCGTCGGCCGGTCACCTCGTCGAGTTCGAGGTACCCGTAGCCTGCGGCCGCCACGTTCGCGGCCTCGATCGCGGCGGCCGGCCAGGGGGCTCGCCCGAGGTTCGTGTGGAGGACCACGCCCGTCGCGTTGATCACCCGCGGCGGCACCGGGCCGCCCTCGGCGACCGGGTCCGTGAAGGCCAGCACGCGCCCGACCGTCTCGGCAGCCAGCGTCTCGGCGGCCAGCGCCTCGCCCCCGCGCGCCAGCCGCTCGCGCTCCGCGTCGACGACCGCGCGAACCAGCGCGGCGAGCGCGGACGGGTCGGCACCGGGCAGGCTCGCCCGCACGGGACCGAGCACCCGCTCGACGCTCGGCGGCCGGGGTCGGCTGGGGCTGGCGTGATTCACGGCGCGATCATCGCAGACGGCCCCGCCCATGGCATGCGGCCCGTCGCGCGGGACGGCGGCTTGCCGTCTCGGGCGTGGCGCGGAGACTCGCGGCACGCGCCGGCGCTCCGTCCCATACTGCCCGGCACCGCGGACCGCACCGCGGCCCGCCCGGCAACCGACATCGTCGCGCCCGCAGGTATCCGGGAAATCGGAGCTGACCTTGACCGAAGCCGCAACGCGCTCGTCCCCCTCCGCCTCGCCTGACGTCATCGTGGTCGGCGGGGGGATCGTCGGCACCTCTGCGGCCGCCTTCCTCGCGGGGGCTGGCGCGCGGGTCCTGCTCGTCGAGCGTGAGGCTCTCGCGTCCGCGGCGTCGGGCGCCAACTCGGGCGTGGTGCAGCACCCCTTCGACCCGGTCCTGGCCCGCCTCTACCGCGAATCGCTCGCGCGCTATCGCGAGCTCGCCACGTCGACCAACGCGTTCACGATCGGCGACGAGCCGGCGGGCATGCTCTACGCCTCGCCCGACGAGGCTGCCGCCCGACGCCAGGCGGCGATGATCGCGGGGCCCTTCCCCGAGCTGCACCCGGAGGTGCTGGGCGGCGAGGCGCTGCGGGCGATCGAGCCCACGGTGGCACCGGACTTGTGGGCGTGCCGGGTGCCCATCGGCTACCCGGTGGCGCCGGGTTCGGGGACCTACGCCTTCGCGACGCTCGCCGAGGCGCGGGGCGTGGTCGTCCGCGTCGGGCGGGCGGCAACGCTCGAGGTGGTCGGCGACCGCGTCGTCGGCGTGCGGGTTGACGGCCGCGCCGTGCCCGCGGGCGCCGTGATCGCGGCGGCCGGCCCGTGGACGCCCGAGCTGCTGGACCCGACCGGGCGCTGGAGGCCCATCGCGCCGCTCTGGGGCGTCGTGGTGGAGGCCGAGCTGGCTGCACCGCCGCGCCACGTGCTGGAGGAGGCTGGGATCGAGGCGTCACTCGACGGCGCTGGCGAGAGGGCGGGCGGGGCTGCAGGGGGGGCGGTCGAGGCCGAGGGCGGGGCGGCGCTCGGCGGCGGCATCGAGTTCAGCTTCATCCCGCAGCCGGGGGCGGGATCAGTCGGCTCGACGTTCCTGTCCAGTGAGCCCCGGGCCGAGGCGTGGATCGAGCGGATTCTCCTGCGAGCGATGCGGTTCGTGCCGTCCATGGGCGACGCGCCCATTCGTGGCGTCCGCTGCTGCCCGCGCCCGCAGTCGGTCGACGGGCGCCCGCTGATCGGCGCGGTGCCGTGGCTCAGGAACGCGTTCGTCTGCGCGGGCCACGGGCCGTGGGGCGTGTCGACGGGGCCGGCGTCCGGGCGCCTCATCGCCGACCTCGTTCTGGGCCGCGACCCAGCCATCCCCGCTGAGCTGGACCCGGCGCGGTTCGCCTGAGCAGCCGCTGCCCGGGCACGTGAGTCACTGAGGACTCAATTCCGCGGCCTGGCTGCGTGGCCGAAGCTCCAGTTCGCGACTTCTGCGGGCGCCCCGTGCGGGCCGGGAGCGGATTCGAGTCGCAGGTGACTGAAATGATGGGCGGCCCGAGGCGAGTAACGCCGAGCCGGCATTCGATCAGCGAGGCCCGGCCGGTCGCCGCAGCGCGGTCGACGGGCCACGGTCAGTGCCGCCAGGACCACCGCGAACGTGAGGATCGCCGCGATCGCCACCAGGACCGCAAGGTCTTCGAGCCCGCGCGCCCCGCCCCTGCCGAGCACGTCCCAGGCCGCCGCCCGGAACGCGAGCGAGCCGGGCGCCTCGTCGCCCCGGCCGCCGCCGCTGCGACGAGGCGCCGGTGGATCGCTGGCGACCGCCCGACCGCCACCAGCAGCAGCCACGATCCCCCGACCACGAGGAACGCGAACATCGCGCAGCCGGCGACGGCGAGGACCAGCCGCAGCACCGGTGCGGGGCCCTCGGCACGCGCCTCGGTGAGAGCGAGCCCATGCGTCGACGAAGCCGCACGCGCGTTGATATCCCTGTGTTATTGCAAATCCTCGCAAGAACGACGACAATCAGGATGACAGCATCCCCCTGGGCACGAACCGGTGCGACCCGCACGGCTGCGGCGTCGCGATCAGAGGCCTCCCCCATGCACATCCCTGATGGCTATCTGTCCCCCATCATCTCCGTCGGGCTCGGCGCGGCGACCGTGCCGGGCTGGGCGGCAGCGACGAACCGCGTCCAGAAGGTGCTCTCGGACCGGACGATCCCGCTGCTCGCGGTGTTCTCCGCGATGAGCTTCACCGTGATGATGTTCAACATCCCGGTGCCCGGCGGGACCACCGCCCACGGGGTCGGCGGGACCCTCATCGCCATCGTGCTGGGGCCCTGGGCGGCCGCGATCGCCGTGTCGGTGGCGCTGATCATCCAGGCGCTGTTCTTCGGCGACGGCGGCGTCCTCGCCATCTTCGCGAACTGCCTCAACATGGCGTTCATCCTGCCGTTCGTCGGGTACGGGGTGTACCGGCTGCTGGCCGGACGCTCGTCGATGCTCTCCGAGCGGCGCGTCTGGGCCGCAGGCATCGGGGCCTATGTGGGCATCACGGCGTCGGCGCTGGCGGTCGGCGTCCAGCTCGGCATCGAGCCGATCCTGTTCACCCAGAACGGCCACGCGCTGTACAGCCCCTACGGGCTGGACGCGGCGATCCCCGCCATGCTGATCGCCCACATGTTCGGCGCATCGATCGTCGAGGCCCTGATCACCGCGCTTGGCGTGGCCTGGCTCCAGAGCCGCCACCCGGAGTACCTGACGCAGGGCGTGGCCAACGGCTCGAACACCGCCATCGAAGCCCAAGCCGCCGAGGCAGACGAGGCACCTGCCGGGGCGGCCGTGACCCCGCGACCGCTGTGGCAGACCGGAGCCGCGCTCATCGCGATCAGCCTCGCCGTCGTCGCGACGGCTGGCCTGGTGACGGGCGGCGGCGACCCGGCGCGCGCGTTCGGCGCCGACTGGGCGGCCGTGGACTGGCCCGGCGTGGCGGCGATGCTGCTCGTGGTGGGCCTCGTGGCCGCCGTCCTGATCCCGCTCGCCTGGCTGCTGCTGCCCCGGCGCGTCCGCGGCATCGGCACCGCCTTCACGGCCGCCGCGATCCTCGCCCCGCTCGGGCTCATCGCCCCCGGCTTCGCCTACGGTGAGGGCTCCACGCAGGAGGTCCATCAGGCCTTCGGGTACGTCCCGGCGGGCCTCCAGACGCTCTCCTCGTTGTTCACCGCGCCGCTGTCGGGCTACGAGCTCCGCCTGCCGTTCCTCGAGAGCAGCCGGCCTGCGCTCTGGCAGCATGCCCTCGGCTACGAGCTGGCGGGGATGATCGGGATCCTGCTGCTGGGCCTCACGGCCTACGCACTCGGGCGCCTCCTGGCGCGCGGCAACCACGAGGCCGAGGACCACGGCGATGGCGCCGGCTGGCTCGAGCACACCGTGTCGGGCATCACGGCCTCCGTCGAGCGCTCGATCTTCACCGAGGAGCATGCGCGCTCGGCCGGCTGGCTCCAGAGCGTGGACCCGCGGGCGAAGCTCGGGATGTTCCTGGCCGCTGTCCTCGCCGCCAGCCTGTCGAGCTCGGTGGTGGTCCTCGCTGTGCTCTACGCCGTGGTGCTGCTCGCCGCGCGCGCGAGCCGCATCCCGTTCGACTTCTTCGTCCGCCGCGTCTGGCTGGGCATCCCGTTCTTCGCCGGGCTCGTCGTCCTGCCCGCCGTGTTCCTGGTGCCCGGGCCGCACCTGTTCGACCTGGCCCTGGGGCCGGTGTCCCTCGGGCCCACGGTGCCGGGCGTGACGGGCGCCATCCTGTTCGTGAGCCGGGTGGGCGTCAGCGTCTCGCTCGCGGTGCTGCTGGTGATGACGACGCCCTGGGCGGACCTCCTCAAGAGCCTGCAGGCCGTCCACGTGCCGCAGCTGTTCATCCTCGTCCTCGCGATGGCGTACCGCTACATCTTCCTGTTCCTGCACCTCGCCAACGGCATGTTCGAGGCGCGGAAGAGCCGGATCGTGGCGCGCACGAGCGGGGGCGAGCAGCGGCGCTGGATCACGGCCTCGATGGGCGGGCTCCTCAATCGGAGCGTGAAGATGAGCAATGACGTGTACGCGGCGATGGTCGCGCGCGGCTTCGCCGGGACCATCCGGACCTTCGCCGACTACCGGATGACCCGCGACGACTGGGCGGCACTCGCCGGCACGGTCGCGATCTCGGTGGCGGCCGTCGTGGCGCAGCGGGGGCTCCCGTGACGGGGGCGGGAGGAGAACGAACGATGCTGATCGACGCCGACCGTCGTGAGGACGGTGCTGCCCGAGCCGAGCCCGCCTTCGACCTGCACGCCATCCGCTTCGTCTACGGCCGCCGCCAGGTGGCGCTCGACGGGATCGACCTCCGGATCGAGCGCGGCGAGCAGGTGGTCCTGCTGGGCGCGAACGGCTCGGGCAAGTCGACCCTGCTCAAACTGCTCGACGGGATCGTCGGTCCAACCGGCGGGACCATGCGCGCGATGGGCCGCGACGTGGCGGCGGTCGCCGCGGGGCAGGACGCATTCCGGTTCCACCGCGAGGTCGGGCTCGTCTTCCAGGACCCGGACATCCAGCTGTTCAGCGCCACGGTCCGCGACGACGTCGCCTTCGGCCCCCTCCAGCTGGGGCTCCCGCTCGACGAGGTCCGGGCGGCGGTCGACGCCGCGCTCGCCCAGATGGAGATCGCGCACCTCGCCGACCGCGCCCCGTTCGAGCTCTCGGGCGGCGAGAAGAAGCGCGCGGCTATCGCGTCCGTGCTGTCGCTGGGGCCGGACGTGCTCCTGCTCGACGAGCCCACGGCCGCGCTCGACCCCAGGACGAAGTGGGTGCTCGTCAACCTCATCCGGCGGCTGGGCGAGGGCGGCAAGACGCTGGTCACCGCCACCCACGAGCTCGACATCGTGCCCATCATCTCGCGCCGCGTCGTGGTCCTGGGCGAGGACCGCCGGGTGCTCGCGGACGGGCCGACCGAGGCGATCCTCTCCGATCGCGACCTGCTCATCCGGGCCAACCTCATCCACGAGCACCTCCACGAGCACGGCGCGGTCCGGCACGCCCACGCCCATGACGCGGAGCACCACCTCGACGGCGACGGCGAGCCGACGGCCGGGACCCCGGACCGTCGGCACGGGCGTGCGGACCGACGCGCCGACGGGCAGGCCCCTGCGGCGAGCGCGGATGCCGCGACCGCCGAGGCCGTCGAGTGAGCGCGTCGACCGCCGCCTCGCCTGGCGGCCAGGCGGCTTGGGCGGGCGCGCGCGAGGCGCTCCGCGAACGTGGCCTGCGATGGACCCCGCAGCGGCGGCTGATCCTCGAGGTGCTGGCCGAGACGAGCGGCCACATCACGGGCGCCGAGCTGGTGGAGCGCTGCCGTGCCCGGGACGACGCCACGATCGGGTCCACCGTGTACCGCACGCTCGACGTCCTCGAGGAGCTGGGCTACGTCCGCCACAGCCACGGCGCCGACGGGCGCGAGGAGTACCACGTCCTGCCCCTCGCCGAGCACGCGCACATCCGGTGCCTGGGCTGCGGGGCGGCCTGGGACCTGACCTGGGAGGACGCACGAGAGCTCGTGGAGCGGCTGGAGGCCCGCAACGGCTTCAAGGTGGCGCTCGGGCACGTGATGATCGGCGGCTACTGTCCGGGCTGCGAGCCGGCGGAGCGATAAGGCGAACTGGCCGCGGCGCACGCCGCGCCGCGCCGCGCCGGGCAGCGCAGCAGGTCACAGCCAGCGGGCGAGCAGCACCCCGAGCGCGGTTGCGAACGACGCGATCCACAGGATCGACAGCGCGGCTTCGGGCACGCTGATGAGCGTCCGGGCGGTGATCGCCTCCCGGGAGCCGTCCGCGTAGACGATCTCGCCGGCCACGTGCACCGCCCGGCGCCGGATCGAGCGGGCGCGGGTCGAGAGCCGCCGCTGCGCGAGGCTCAGGAGCGCCGCCCCGCCCGCAGCGAGCGTGATCGCCAGCGGGTGGGCGCCAGTGGCGTACCCCACCGCGACCACCGGGAAGGCGCCCCAGCCGATCGCGAATCCGGCGTCCGAGTGAACGAGCGGCGCCTCGAGGCCGTAGAGCACCACGATCGCGGCGCCGGCTGCCACGAACGGCAGGAAGAGCGGCCCGAGCATCGTCGCTGCGACGAGGCCGAGCGCGACGGCCCCCAGGAGCGCGCCCGAGCCGAGCGCCACGAGCACCGATGACGGGATCCGGGTGCGCAGCGGGCGCCCCCGCAGCTCGTCGAAGGCGTGCGCGCCCACGCCCACGGCCAGCCCGAAGGCGACGAGCGCCCCGGCGACGATCCGCGGGTCCGGCGCAGGCGAGATCGCTGCGCCGAGGAGCACGTACGAGAGGTGCCACACCGTGTACGGCGGGTGGAGCAGCGTCCAGTAGTCGCGCCAGCCACCGCCCCGAGACGCGTAGAACGCCGGGGCGAACGGCGCGCCGGCGGGCGCGCCGGCCTGCTCGGCCTCGGTCGCGCTCATCGCTTCGTCGCGCTCATCACGATCCCGCCGCCGAGGCTCATCCGGCGGGTCCGCACATCGCCCAGGCCGGCCTCGGCCCAGCAGCGCTCAAGGGCCCCGGCCGGATAGCGCGCGTGGAACGCTTCGATGCTCGGTCCGAGGAACGCCCCGACGGCGGACCACTTCGCGGAGACGACGCGCCCCGCGATCGGCAGGCCGACGCGCGTGTAGAGGCGCCACAACGGGCGCCAAGGCCCACGGGGCACGCCGAACTCGACCATCGCGATTCGGCCGCCAGGCTTCACGACCCGCGCGAGCTCGCGCATCGTCGCGGCAGGATCGTCCACGTAGCGGAGCAGGTACGTGAAGCTGAGGTGGTCGAACGCCGCGTCGCCGAACGGCAGCTGCTCGGCGCGGCCCTCGACAACGTCCTCGAAGACGCCATAGCGCGCCCGGGCGAGGCGGAGCATGCCTGGGCTCTGGTCGAGCCCGACCACGGTGCAGCCGTAGCGGTCGCGCAGCGCCTGAGCGACCATGCCGGTCCCGGTCGCGACGTCGAGCACGCGATCCGTCGGGCAGGCGTCAATGGCGTCGACGAGGGCGCGTCGCCAGCGCGGGTCCTGGCCGAGCGAGAGGACCGTGGCAACCCGGTCATACGAGCCGGCGATGCCGGTGAAGATCCTCGCGGCGTCGCCCGAGGGCATGGGCGCACGGCCCGTCAGCGGAGCCAGGCGAGGAACAGGGCCGGATCGCTGCTCAGGAGGCCCATCGCGAGCCCGACCAGCCCGACGGCGAGGAAGGCGGTGAGGGGGAGGTCGTCCGCCTCGGCGGGAATGCCGTCGCGCAGACTGACGCGGACGCCGCGAACTGGCCCGACGTCCGGGCATCCGGCCTTGCCGGCGGCGCTGGTTGGGCTGGGCATTCGTTCGGTCCCTGCGGCCTTCGACGGACGCAGTCTCCGCGCCGCGGCCCTTCACAGACCGTGACAACTCCGACGCGAACCGTATCCATCGCCGTGCAGATGCCGAAATCTGGCGGGAGCGCGTGGGAGTCGAACCCACCGCGCGACGCCGGGCGCCGCGCCACTGGTTTTGAAGACCAGGAGGCCCACCGGGACCCATCCGCTCCCCCGCTGCGATCATACGAGGCCCAGGCCCCGATACCGACCGGGCAGCGCTGGCCGCGTCCTATGATCCGGGCATGACGGCGCGTCCCGAGCCCCCGAAGATCCGCCTCACCGACTTCACCGATTGCGGCGGGTGCGCCGCGAAGCTGGGCGCCGACCTGCTGGCCGACGCGCTGGCCGGGCTGGGCGTGGCGGGGAAGACGGGCATGGCCGAGGGCATGACGACGCTCGACGTGACGGCCGAGGGCGCCGCGGCGGGCCACGGCGCCGCGGCGGCCGAGGGCGCGACGCGGGGCGCCGAGCGGCTGATCGCCGGCCTCGAGCCGCCCGACGATGCTGCCGCCTACCGGATCTCTGACGACCTCGCGATCCTGGGCACGCTCGACTTCTTCCCGCCGCTGGTCGACGACCCGGCGGCATTCGGCGAGATCGCGGCCGCCAACGCGCTCTCGGACGTGTTCGCGATGGGCGGCCGCGTGCTGTTCGCCCTCTCGATCGCGGCGTTCCCCGAGGAGCTGCCCGGCGAGGTGCTGGCGGCGATCTTCCAGGCGGCGGCGGCCAAGGTCCGCGAGGCTGGCGGGATCCTCGCCGGCGGCCACACGATCAAGGACGCGGAGCCCAAGTACGGGCTGGCCGTCGTCGGCGCGGCGCATCCCGACCGCCTGTTCCGCAAGGGCGGCGCACGACCCTGCGACGTGCTCCTGCTCACCAAGCGCCTGGGGACTGGCCTGCTGGTGAGCGGGCGGCGGTCGGGCGCCGTCACGGCCGCGGACCTTGAAGCCGCCGTCACGCAGATGCGAGCGCTCAACCGGGTCGCGTCAGAAGCCCTCGCCCGTCAGGGGATCGTCGGGGCGACCGACATCACCGGCTTCGGCCTGCTCGGGCACGGGCTCGAGATGGCGCGGGCGTCGGGGACGCGGCTCGCGTTCGAGGCGGCCTCGCTTCCGGCGCTCGGCGGCGCTCTCGAGGCGGCGCGGGCGGGCGTCGAGACGGGTGGGGCCGGGCACAACCGGCGGTTCACCGCTCCCGCCCTGACCGTCGGTCCGCGGGTCGCGCCGGAGCGCGTCGCGCTCGCCCAGGATCCCCAGACGTCGGGCGGGCTGCTGGCCGCCGTGCCGGCCGCGAACCTCGCCGCGGTCGAGGCCGAGCTGGCCCGCGCTGGCGTCGAGGCTTGGCGGGTGGGCGTCGTCGAGGGGCTGGCCGACGGCGAGGCGCCCGGCGTCGCTCTTCGCTAGCCGCCGACGTCTCGCCCGGCGCTTCGGCCTCAGCGCATCCGGGTGCGGGCGCCGGCGCAGGTCACGGCGGCGCCGATCGCGGCCCAGAACGCCTCGCTCGCGAGATAGCTGCCGACGCCGGACTGCCCATTGCTGGCCCCCGCTGACGCGCCGTGCGCCAGGAGCAGCGAGATCAGGTCGGCGTTCATGATCCCGAACGCGGCCGCCGCGCCCGCGATGATGCCGCCGTACACGAGCAGGTCCATCGCCGGGCCCATCTTGTAGCCGACGACCCGGGTGACCGCCTGGGCGATGAGCCCGCCCGCGAAGAACGCGACGAACAGCGCGAACAGGCCGAAGCGGGCCGAGATCGCCGCCGCCAGGAGCCCGCCACCGCCCGACACCGCCAGCCCGCCCAGCAGCTGGGCGGGCGTGAACGAGCCCATCGGGTCGCGCGCCGGCCGACCGCACTCGCGGCACCGGAAGCCAACCGGCCCCTGCATCGCGCAACTCGTGCAGATGGGCCGGTCGCAGCGCCCGCAGCGGACCCACGTCTCGCGATCCGGGTGGCGGTAGCAGAACAGCCGCCCCTCGTCCACGTCGTCGGCGGGCAGCGGCCCCTGGGCTTGATTCATCGGCCGAAGGGTACTCGCGGCCGGGCCCCCGCGCTGCTGCCGAAGTTTGCGACTTCGGTCTCTGGCAGACGCCACGACATGCGGGGATCATGTGCGGCACACGCAGGAGGCAGAGACGCGCGGCCCAAACGTCGTGCCGCCGAGAGCCGCGCCGAGCCACTGGCGGGACCGGCCCGCGTACTTGACTGGGAGACACCCATGGGCTCAGTCATGAACCACGTGCATCAGCAGACGCAGATCGACGCGCCTGTCGAGCGCGTCTTCGAGCTGCTGTGCCAGATGGACCGGCAACGCGAGTGGAACCCGTACATGGAGCACTGGCACATCACCGGGCCGATCGACCAATTGGGAACGACGTTCGACACGATGCTCGACCTGATCGGGCAGAGCACGCCGTACAAGAGCAGGGTGGTGGAGGTCGTCCCCCGCCGCCTCATCCACGTGCGCCGGGACGCCGAGAAGGGCGACAGCGACTGGTTCTACCGGCTTGAACCGGCAGGCAGCGGGACGCTGTTCGCGATCGACGTCGACTACAGCATGGAGGGCACGTTCGCCGGAGTGGTCGATAGGTACGTGTACCACAACGCCCTGGATCGCGCGGTCAGGCACATGACCCAGAGCTTCGCGACCATGGCGGCGAGTACGCTCGTTCCGGCGTGACGCGTCCGACCGGTCGCCGAGGCGGGCCTACCCGTCGCCGAGCGCCCGGTCCGCCTCGGCAAGGATGACGTCCACCTCCGCGAGCACGCTGTCAGGAACTGGATCCACGACCGGACCAGCGAGGATCGCCTCGACGCGCTCACGGGCCCTGCGGTACATCGACGGCCTTTCGGCAGCAGCCCAGGCGTCCCGCGTGACGCGCCCGATCAGCGAGGGCTCGTAGAACTCGCCGCTGCGCGCCGCGCGCCGGCTCGTGGGCTGGGCGAGGAAATGGCCGCCCGGGCCCACTTCGGCCGTGTCGTCCACCAGCTCCGCGCCCTCGCGCCCGTCCACGCCCTCGACGAGGCGAAGCGACAGGTGTGCGAGCTCGTTGTCTACGAGGATCTGCTCAAGCGCGAGCGTCTGGTCGCCGTCGATCTCGCCGTAGCCGATGACGATGTCGGCACCGGCCGCGACCGGCGGGATCGTGGTGAGCAGCTTCTCGATGCACGCCTCCGGGCCCAGGTCGTGGGCATCCGAGACACAGCCCGACGCCGCGGTCGGCAGACCGTAGCTGACGCCCATGGTCGTGAGGGCGGCCGACTGGATCGCCATCTCGGGCGTCCCGGCGAGGAACGCACCGGAGCGGAAGTCCATCGAGCCCACCGCGGAGCCGTACACGATCGGTCGGCCCGGGTGCGCCAACTGGAACAGCACGATCGACGACAGCGCCTCTGCGTTGGCCAGCGCGATGTTGCCGAGCAGCGAAGCGGGACCCGTGGTGCCCGGGACCGGCATCGGCAGGACCATCACCGGCAGGTTCAGGTCGCCGAGGTCGAGGTACGCGTCGAGCATCGGGCCGTCGTGGACGAGGGGCGCCACGGGGCAGTAGACCAGCGACGCCTCGTGGCGCTCGCGGGCGGCAGCTTCGGACCCGGCGAAGGCGGCGATGATCGCTCGCAGGAACGGCGCCTGCTCCCGGCGGTGGAGCTCGTGCTCGCCGTGGCCGGCGAAGGCGGCCAGCATCGCGGCGAACTCGTGGAGCGGCCGGGAGCCGACGGGCATATCCGACGCCGCGACCGGCGGCCAGGCCATCACGGCCAGGTCGCACGCGCGCAGCACCCGCATCGCGGCCGTGATGTCGGCCTTCGTCCCATAGCGCCGCTCGCCAGTGGCGTAGTCCCGCATGAAAGCGGCGGTCCCGTCGATCGAGAAGCCCGAGCGGGCCGAGGGCAGCCCGACGGCGAGCGCTGGATTGCGGGCCCCCATGGTCCAGTGCCTCGGCGCCAGCGCGAGGGCCTGCTCGACGAGGTCGCGCGGGATCCGGGCGACGGCGGTCTCGTCGTCCACCTCTGCGCCTGCATCGGCCAATAGCGGCAGCCCGCGTTCCCCATGGATCCGGACGCCGGTCTCGGCAAGGATCCGGAGCGAGGCCTCGTGCACGCGATCGATCTCTGACGGCGCCAAGTAGGCCGCATCGAGGCGCATCCGGCTCCTCCTTGCGTGGTGGACGCCCGAGGACGTTAGCAGAGCCGAGGCCGGGTCCGACGCCCGGGCGCGGGTGACGGGCCGACCCGGGCCTCACGTCTCCACTGCGGGAAGGCCGAGATGCAGCACCCCGTCGAACTGCCGCAGCCGGCGAAGCCGCGGGATCGCCCGCTCGCTGCTCAGCCGGCCGCAGTCTCGGCCTCGGCGTCTCGCACGATCTGGGCGAGCGCCGCGTCGACCCCATCGTCGAACGGCAGCGGCCGGTGCGCGTTGACGGCGGCGAACGCCTTCTCGCGCGCCTCGTCGAGGATGTCCGGGCGGCCGGCCGCCTCGAACCGGTCCCACGGCCCGTGCCAGCCGATGCGCGGCACGAACCACTCGCCGCCGCGGACCGCGTCTCGGGTCGCCCTGCGCGCAAGGAAGTCGCCGACGGGCCCCACCGCATCGAGCGCCTCGGCCACGTCGGGCTCCCCGATCCCGCCGCCAATGCCCTTGGCCACGCGCCGGCAGGCCCGGTACACCTCGACGTCGATCACCATCGCCTCGAGGCACAGCGTCGACGCGCCGCCTAGCGATCCCGGGCCGATGA
>JAJYMP010000404.1 GCA_021786915.1 Chloroflexota bacterium | reverse complement strand
GGCGAACGAGCGAACGAGCGGCATCCGGGCCCCGCAGGCCGGGTTCGGGCAGGTCACTGTGCGCCCCCAGAGCCAGGCGATGACGGTCGCCTCGCCGCCACCGTGCTCCCGCGGCAGGCGCACCCTGGGGTAGAGGAGGCCGATCCGCCGCTCGGCCTCATCGCGCATCCAGGCGCCGTAGCGGCGGACGTCCTCGGCCAGCCCGGCGGCGCCCTTCCAGGTCCCCGTGGCGCCGACGCCGCGACGGGCGTCGGGGTGGACCGGCGGTCTGCCGGCGAACTTCGGGGGGATCTCGATGAGCGCCTTGGTGATGAGGACGGCGACCGGGTTGAGGTCCGAGGCGTAGACGGTGAGCCCGAGGCGCTGCGCTTCGAGCGGGATCGAGCCGCCGCCGCAGAAGGGGTCGAGGACGGGCGGCGGGTTGCCGCCGGTCGAGCGGCGGATCTCCGCCCGGGCTTCTTCGAGGACCGCCTCGTTCGTCGTGTTCTCCCACAGCACGAGCCGCTCGATGATGCCGAAGAGCCGGCGACGCTCGTCCTCCTGGGCCTGCTCGGTCGGGAAGCGGTCGGCGTCGGACGAGGGGTCGTCGACGAGCGAGGCGAAGAGGACGGCCCGGCAGGCGGCGAGCGGCCGGCGGGCCCACCACAGGTGGAGGGTGGAGGGGTGGCCGTGGCGGATGCTCTTCTCGCGCGCCGAGGCGACGTTGATCGCCTCGAGCGGCAGCGCGACCTCGATGAGCTTGCGCTTCGGGCGGTCAATCATCTACTCGCCCGCCCTGCGTCGGGTAGCCTGAACCATCAACGGCCGCCGTTGCCGTCAGCGCACGTCAGCGCAGATCAGTTCGCGCACCCGCCGAAGCAGCTCGGCATCCCCACCTCCCGCTGCCGAGCGAAGCTCCTCGTCGTGCTGCGCGCCCGGTGTGAGAACGGCGTCGATCAGGTCGGCGATCGGGGTGCCCATGCGGAAAAGTCGGA
The DNA here is from genome assembly GCA_021786915.1 of Chloroflexota bacterium. The sequence goes on along the minus strand of JAJYMP010000404.1, from coordinate 1,945 downwards.
CGGCGCGATCCTGATACTCCGGCAGCTCTTCCGGAAAGTGCCCGAGCCCAACTCCCTTCAGCCCCTTGCTGATACCAGCCCGGACGTGAACCCCCAGCTTGCCGCTGCCATATGCGTCACGCAGGTCCCCCATCAGAACCGTCAGCACGTCGCCATTCGCCACGACCGCATCCCGCACGGCCTCCAGATTTGCGAAGTTGCCCATAAACCTATCCTCCTGATGGAGATTTCTATCAACCATAGGTCTATTTTTGGTACTGTCAACCACTTGTTCGAAAGACGTGCCGGGCTGTCACGCCGCACGGTCGTACACCACCTTCCTCTCCCGGAGGGCGGTGCCCAGGCGGGCCTGGGAATCCGGCCGCGCTCGACCTCGCGAGGTCCGTGACGACGACATCCACGGGCGCGGAGATGTCGGCCATCCTGACGCGGAGTGCCACGGCAGTCGAACGCCGGTCGACAGGCTCGTGGAAGACGACGAGCAGGTCGGTATCGCTGTCGGGTCCGGCCTCACCCCGAGCGAGGGGCCGAACAGCACGATGCGCTCAGGGTCGAAGCGCTCGGCCACGCGCGCGACGATCTCCGGCAACCATTCGAAGAGGACGCGGCCGGCGTAGCGAAAGAGGGTCGACGGCGGGCGTGCGCCGCTCATGGTGTCATCTTGCCGTCTCGGGCCGGTCATTCGTCGCGGGGACGCGCAGCAGCTGCGGTGTCAGCGATCGCGTCGAGGATCGCGACGACCTCCGCATCGATGTCATCCACGGCAACGAACCGGGCCAGCTGGTGGTAGTCGCTCTTGTTCATCAGGTTGGGAAGCTCGAGCCGGCGGAAGAACGCCGCGAAGATCGGTTCCAAGTACTCGTCCGAGGCCTTCATGTCGTCGGGCCGGTCCAGCTTTCCGAGCGTGCGCAGGGCGGTCTCGACCTCCTGGATGGCCTGTTCCATCGCGTTGCGCCAGCCCGACGCGAAAAGCGGGCCACCGATCGTGCGCTCGCCCTCCACCTCGGCCCACGAAAGCAGGGTTGCAGGCTGGGCGACGTAATTCTCGATCTCGCGGCGACGCCATGTGTCGATCCGCAGCCCGGTCGGCACATCCGCGATCGGGCGGTCCAGCCGATCGAACACGGCCATGCCGATCAGGTCGGGGCGTGCCTCCCGCAGCCCGGCGAAATGTGTGATGGCTGCCTTCGGCTGGTTCAGGACGTAATTGACGAACGGACGCTGCAGCGCCGCCACGGCGCGATGCCCGAGGCGATCGGCGAGCGCTGGAGGATTGCGAGGTCAGTCGAACCTTCGAGGTAGAAAACCCAGCCGGTCTGCTCGGCGAGCGCATAGTCCTCGAAGCCGATCTCCTTGAGGGCCTTCAGGACCTGGCTGCCGCGGTCGTCGATCCGGTGCGGCTTGCCGACGAACGCGATCACGAGGTCGCGACCGGCGGCCTGGTTCAGGACCACCTCCGAATGGCTGGCGGCGATGACCTGACTGCCGGTCTCCTGGGCGACCTGGGTCAGCAGGTCGTAGGTCTGGCGCTGCCGAAGGATCTCCAGGTGCGCATCGGGCTCGTCCAGGAGGAGGACGGCGCCCGGGTTCACCTCCATGTGGGCGAGGAGCAGGAGCGTCTGCTGCAGGCCCCGGCCCGCGGAGGAGAGATCCAGCGTGACGCGCTCCTCTCGATACGTCATCTCGATCTCGCCACGCTCGGCGACGTAGCGCGGCTTGTCCAGTTCGGCCCCGAACAGGTCGCGGATCCGGGTAGTCAGGCGGCGCCACCGCGCCTCGCCGTCCTCGCCGCTGACGATCAGGTAACAGAGGTTCCGCAGGACCTCTGCCGTCCGACCCTCGCCGAGTCGCACGTTGACCGCCCCTTGGTCGAGGCGCGTCTCGATCGCGGCCAACCCGGACATGGGCGGCAGGAACGCCACGCGGACGCCCGCCGAGATCGGAA
>JAJYMP010000075.1 GCA_021786915.1 Chloroflexota bacterium | reverse complement strand
GCCGGTTGAGATAGCCGGCGAGCGAGCGCGTCCACGAACGCCCGTCACGGACGGAGTGCCCCTCGCCAGGGCTGAGGTGTGCGTCGAGCCAGTTGAGCAGCTCGGGGGCGAGGTCGGTCATCCGGGGGCTCCATGCGTCTGGGTCGACGCTAGGGTCGCATGGCTGCCGGGGGCCGCGGAGCGCCGACGCACCACCCCCAACGCGGGCGCGACGACACGCCGCGAGGGCACCGACGAGCCGGCTCGGCCGCTACGATGGACCGGCGCCGCGCCGGCGCGTCACGCCATCCGCAGGGGAGATGCGCTCGTGCCCACCGAATCGCCTGCACGCCTCCGCGGCGTCGCCCACCGTCCCGGCGAGGCGCCCGGCGAGGCCCAGGTGAGGCTCGACGAGGCCGGCTTCACGGTCGAGGCGGCCGGCGCCATCGCCTGGACGGCGGGCTACCGCGATGTCGCGTCGGTCGCCCTTGACGCTGGTGTCGTCACCGTGGGCCTCGGCGCCGGCCCGGGCGCCGAGACATGGCAGTTCGAGCGCTTCGGGACGATGACCGGGCTGCTCGTCCGGCGGTTGCGCGACGGGCGGCTCCGGCAGCGGCTCGCCGACGGACTGGTGCAGCTCGACCCGTCCGCCCAGATCGACCTCGTCGAGTACGCGGCCGGCGAGGAGAGCGGCGTCGCGCAGCTCGTGTACCACGACCGGGGCGTCGTGCTGGCGCCCGTCGACGAGCGGACGCCCTGGCGGCGAGTCCGGCGCGCGGACATCGGCAGGGTGGAGCTCGACGCGTCCGTCGGCGGCGTGACGATCGGCGGGGCGGGGCCCAGCCTGCCGCCCGCGCCCGACGGCGGTCCGGCGCTCCGGCTGCTGCGCCTGGGCGCGCTGTCGACCGAGCACCGGAACCGGTGGGCGGCGCTCCGTGACGGGGCCGCAGTCGACGCCACGGCGATCGTGACCGGCCTGATCCCTGACGCGCCGTACTCGCCCCGCTCGCTCGCCTCGCGACAGATGCGGGAGGGCCGGGCGGTCGCCCCAGCGCAGCTGGGAGAGGCGTGGCGGCTGCTCGAGGCCGCCACGCTCGGCGTGCCGCCCTTCGACGAGAGCTACCGCGTGCTGCGGGCGATCGGGGGCGGCGATGCAGCCCCGCGCTGGCTCGCGTGCGCACCCGAGCAGCCGGGGGCGCCCGAGGCGCCGAAGATCTGGTTCCTGGTCGGGCTGCCGGGCAACCTGATCGCGCTCGAGCTCGTGAGCGAGGGCTCCCACGCGACCTATCTGTTCCGCGTCGTCTCGCGGGCGGCATTCACGGGCGCGCTGCCGCCGGGCGCGCTCGACGCCGCGGTCAACGGCATCTCGGAGGCGCTGATCGACGCCCGGTTCCTGCGCGAGCCGATGGCCCTGCCCGCCGCGCAACTCGCCGCACCGGCGTCGCTGCGGTATCGACTGGCCCTGGCCGCACTGCCCAGCCTCGCGATGGCGCGCGCCGCGTTCGTGGCCCGGATCGTCCACCGCGATGCCGCCTCGTGGGAGGCGGCCGTGCGCGATGTCGTGGCGTGGCACGCCACGGCCCGCGATGATGCTGCCGAGTGGCCCGGCCGGACAGCGCAAGAGGCGCAGGTCAGCGAAGCCGCCGCCGGCGACGACTGAGGAGCCCCCGATGCCGACCTTCAAGCACCCCTGCCCGCACTGCGGGACCTTCATCGAGCGCGACGTCGTCGCCTGCCCCAAGTGCGGGACGCGCGATCCGTTCTCGCCCGGGCGATGCCCGAACTGCAGCGCCCCGCTCGACGACGCGTCGTGGGTCGCCTGCCCCAAGTGCGGGAACCCGGTTGGCGCGGCGCTCGCAGCGCAGCAGGCACGGGCAGCGTCGGCTGCGCCGGGCGCGGTCCCGGGCTGGGGGCAGCAGGCTTCTGCGGCGGGCACGATCCCGGGCTGGGGGCAGCCGTCACCCGCCGCACCGCCAGTGCCCGCGGTGGAACCCGCACCTGCTGATCCGGCGCCAGGCGCATCGACGTGTCGCGCCTGCGGCAGCCCCCTTGCCGAGGGCGCCCGCTTCTGCAAGGACTGCGGCACCGCTGCCAGCTGAGGCTGCTGCCTCGCCCGGTCGAGGCGTCATGTCGCCACGCCCTTGGGGACGGGCCAGCCAGCTCCGTGGATCGATCGGCCCCGTCTCCGTTGTCCGATGCGACGGGGTCGAGGGCGTGTCAGGCGATCAGCGGGCCGGTCAGCCGGCCTTCGCGCCGCAGTTGCCGCAGAACCGGGAGCCCGGGGTGATCTCGCCGCCGCACTGCGTGCAGTGGTTCTGGCCGGTAGGGGTGCCGCAGTTCGAGCAGAACTTCTCGGAGCCGACCGGCTTGCCGCAGCTCCTGCACACCGTCTGCCTGGCGCTGGTGTCGCCCGAGAAGACCGTCTCGGTCTGCATCGCCTGGCGCATCTGGGCGATCTCGACCGAGGCGCGCTCGGCCTCCATCTCGGTGGCCAGGTTCGGAGCGCAGCTCACGCACAGCCCGCGCGGCTGGTTCCAGCACGTCTCGTCCACCCAGTTGTTGCACTTTGGGCAACGGGTGAACAGCGCCATGATCTCGTTGGACGCCTTCTTGAGGGCGTCGTCGCGCGCGCCGCGGTCCGTGATCTCCCTGACCCGGTCGGCCGCGTTCCCTGCCCGGCCGAAGAACCCGCCGATGAGGCTGCCGGCTCCGTCGAGCAGATTGCCCGCGGTGCCCAGGGCCGAGCGGATGAACTCGCTCCGGTACCCCGACCCGCAGACGTCGCATCGGAACTCGAACTGGTAGCCGTTCTCGTCCGAGAGATCCGAGTAGTTGCTGGTGAACGGCGTGAAGCCCGGCATCAAGCCCTCCTGGCCTTGGTGACCCGCCCGCCCGTACCCCGAGGGCGGGGGCACCGATGAGGATACGGCGAGCGGACTGCCCGGCGAGGGCTCAGGGCGCGCTGTGACCCGCGAGGGGTGGCACTCCAATCCGGGCGCGAGCGGCCGCGATGGACAAGCGCAACCACGTCGTCGCTGGTCCGTTCTCGCTCCAGCGTGGACGATCCAGTCGGCAAGCGGTCATCGCCGTGGCCCCGTCTGCTGCGGGCGCGGAGGTTTCGGCTCACCACGCATCGGGAACGACCAGTGCACGTCCCAGCCCGCCGCGCCCCGCACGATCAGATCGGCTCGGGACGCGCGCTGGACGGTCGGCAGGATCCGCCAGGCGGGATCGCTCGCGGTCTCCGGGGCGCTCGCCGCCGGGTCCACCGCGATCGTCACGTGGGGCACGAACTCGAACCTGCCGCCTGCGGACGGGAACTGCGGGAACGCGCAGAGCAGATCCGCATACAGCGACCGGAACGGGTCCTCCGGCTCGACAGACGCGTACAGCACGCCCGGCCACCGACCGAGCCCGGCCAACCGGAACGAGAATGCGGCGTGCCGGGAGATGACGCGCTCCAACCTCGCCCGGACGCCCGCATCGAGGGCATCCGCCGCCGCGAACGGGTAGAGCAGCGTGGCGTGCGCTGGCAGCCCGGAGGCCGCGTCCGGCACGGACCGCCGACGGAGGCCCGCCAGCACCGCGGGCAGCCGGACCGCGATGATCAGCGCTGTTTCGTCGGCCGGATCAGCCATCTCGATGCACGCCTCTTCCTGGTCTCGAGTGTGGGGACGCCGGGCGCCGCGTCAAGGTCGCGACTTCGCGCCCTCCCACCTCGGCGCAAGGGGCGAGGGGCGAGGGGCGAGGGGCGGCACCGGCGCTCGCGCCGAGCCGGCGTCAGGGCGCGCCGAGCGCCTCGAGCACGGGGCCGAAGCGCTCCAGTGCCCGCGGAGTGAGCGCGGGGAGCGGGCTCGTGTCGTCCTCCGTGCCGATGTAGATCGAGGCGTGGGCGAGGCCGGCAGCCGCCATCGCCCGCAGCGTCGCGACCAGCTCCGCAGCGGAGCCCGAGAGCCAGCCGCGGCGCTCGACGCCGTGCCCGCCGGGATCCAGCGCGATCCGAGTCCAGCCGGTCAGCTCGAGCGTCGCCGGGTCGCGCCCGACACGTGCGCACGCCGCATCCGCGGCGCCCGCGGCCATCGCCACGTCGTTCGGGCTCGTGAGCGCCGTGTTGACGTTCACGGCATCGCCCCAACGCGCGGCCACGTCCATCGTCCGGTCGCCCTTCGCGGCCAGCCACAGAGGCAGGCCGGCGGGTCGAGGGCCGCGGGGCTCCAGGGTCGCGCCGTCGGTGCGGACGTGGTCGCCCGAGAACGTGAGCGTCTCGCCGTGGAGCAGCCGCGCCACCACCTCCGCCGATTCCGCGTATCTGCCCACGGGCCGGGCAGCCTCGAAGCCGAACATCCGCCAGCTCGTGTCGCCGTCCGGGACCCCGCTCCCGAGGCCAAGGACGAGGCGCCCGCTGCTGACCTCGTCGAGGGTCTCTGCCATGCGGGCGAGGAGCCCCGGGTTGCGGAACCCGGCGCAGGCGACGAAGGGGCCGATGCCGATGCGCGTCGTCGCCTCTGCGGCGGCGGCGAGGATGGTCCAGCACTCCCGGAAGGCGACGGGACGGCCCGACGGCAGGACGCGCACGAGGTGGTCGGGGACCCACAGCATGTCGACCCCCAGCGCCTCGGCGTCGCGGGCCAGGGACCGCATCTCGGGCCAGGAGGCGACGGTGTGGTCGGCACGGGGCCAGGTTGGCAGGTTGAGGCCGATGCCGGGCCGGAGCGCATGAGTCCTCATGCCGCACATCCTAGGGTGTCGCGACGGGCGGGTGGCGCGCCCGCGGGCCCGCCGGGAGGCCCTCGCAGCCGGTAGGATCGAGGCGTGCTGTTCCGCGCTGATCCGTGGCTCCATGTCATCGCCGGGTGCATGTCGTCGGGCAAGACCGACGAGCTGCTCCGCCTGCTCCGCCGCGCCGAGATCGCGCGCCGGCGGATCCTGCTCGTCCGCCCCGACGTGGATGACCGGACGCCTGCGGAGTATGCCGAGAGCCGCAGCCACGCCCGCTACCCGTCGACCCCGGTGCCCAAGGACGAGCCCGTCACGATCCTGTCCCTCGCGCGCGAGAAGGACGTGGATCTGATCGGGATCGAGGAGGCCCAGTTCTTCGACCAGAGCCTCGTCCGGGCCGTGGAGACCCTGCGCCAGAGCGGCCGCCACGTGATCGCGAGCGGGCTCAACACGGACTTCGCGGGGCGGCCGTTCGGCCCCATGCCCAACCTGCTCGCCCTGGCGGACGAGATCACGATGCTGTCCGCGATCTGCGTGGTCTGCGGCGAGACCGCGACGCGCACGCAGCGCCTGGTGGGCGGCCGGCCGGCAGCGATCGACGACCCGCTGATCGTGATCGGCGGGTTCGACGCGCCGGCGGTGGAGACGTACGAGGCGCGCTGCCTGCGGCACCACGAGGTCGCGTCGGCCCGCTCCGCGCGCGGCGTCGTGGCTGATGGGGGCTGACGAGGGCTCCGTCGGGCCGCGACTTGGCCGTCTCGGCCGCAAGCCGCCCCTCGTCTCGCCGCGGCGGTGACGCCGGACTTCTCCACACTCCGTCCACTGAGGCACGGAATCGTGGACAACTCCTCTGGGTTCTCCCCGAATTTCGTGGACAAGCCCATTGGAGGCAGCGTTGCGGCCGCGTATCGTTCGTCTTGCCCGAAGGGGCCGGTGGTACCGAAACCGGACCGGTGAGCAATCAACGGACCGGGTCTCTGGAACCTCCGCCACGGTGGCCGCAAGGTCGTTGAGGTGGACGGAGCCGGAGCCGCCGCGACAAGGCCGAGCTTGCTCGGGTGCGTCGTGGGTGAGCCGGTATGCATGGTTCCTTCGGGCGCTTTCGCGTGTCCGGGGCGCTCTTGCGTGTCCAGCCCCGCGACACCCCGTCGGTCTGCCCAGGACGCCAAACTCCGCACCACGATGGCGAAGCACTCCGCAGGGCTCCTCCTCTACCGGCGCTCCGGCGTCTCGGTCGAGGTCCTGATCGGGCACCCGGGCGGGCCGATCTGGGCCCGACGCGACACCGCGGCCTGGTCCATCCCCAAGGGCGCGCCGCTGGACCATGAGGCGGACCTGGACGCCGCACGGCGCGAGTTCGAGGAGGAGACCGGCCAGCGTCCCCCGGACGCCACGCCGATCGATCTGGGCGAGGTCCGGATGCGCTCGGGCAAGACGGTCCGCGCGTGGGCGTACGAGGGCGACATGGACCCGAACCGGCTGCAGAGCCTCGAGGCCGAGGTCGAGTGGCCTCCCAATACGGGCCAGACGCTCGTGGTGCCCGAAATCGATCGCGTCATGTGGGCGCGTCCCGCCGAGGCTCGCCGACGGCTCAACCCCGCCCAGGCCGAGTTCGTCGACCGGCTCCTGGACGCGCTCGCTCAGGCCTAGCGCCCCGATCCGCTGGTCCCTCGCCGGGTTGAGTCGCGTCAGGGTCGGGAGCGCCCCCCGCGCGCACGGGCCGCGCCGCGGGCCCCCGGCCCGGGCCGGCGCCCGCGCACGCCGAAGCGCGCGGCGACCCCAGCACGACTCAGCCGCCGGCGCGCGGCGGGGGTCCCGGGCGGCAGCCGGCGAGCGATTCCAGGAGCGGGAGACTAGCGCAGGCACGCGGCACGTCGGGCCGCTACCCTCAACGCATGGGCACCGCCTCTCCCGGCACCGAGCGCGTGGACGTGGCGGTCATCGGCGCCGGGATCGTCGGGCTCGCCACCGCCCTTCGGCTGCTCGAGCGCCGCCCGGGCCTGCGGCTCGTCGTGCTGGAGCGCGAGGCCGAGGTGGCCGCCCACCAGTCGGGCCACAACTCGGGCGTGGTCCATGCCGGCCTGTACTACGCGCCGGGCTCGCAGAAGGCGCTCCTGTGCCGCGAGGGCAAGGGGCTCGTTGAGCGGTACTGCGAAGCGCGGGGCATCCCCATCGCCTGGCCCGGCAAGCTGGTGGTGGCACTCGATGAGGGGGAGCTGCCGCGGCTGGCCGCCCTCAAGGAGCGCGGGCTGGCCAACCGCGTCGACGGCCTCGAGGAGGTGGGCCCGGAGCGCATGCGCGAGATCGAGCCGCACATCCGCGGCGTCCGGGCGCTGTGGAGCCCGCGGACGGGCATCACCGACTTCACGCTCGTGACGCGCGCCTATGCCGACGACGTGCGCGGGAGGGGCGGCGCGATCGAGCTGTCCCGGCCCGTGACGGCCGTCGTCAAGCGGCCCGATGCGCTGGTCCTGGAGACGCCGCGCGGCCCCGTCGAGGCGCGGAACGTCATCGCGTGCGCGGGGCTGTGGTCCGACCGGGTGGCGGCGCTCACCGGTGAGCCGACGAGGGAATCACTCTCGATCGTCCCGTTCCGGGGGGACTACTACACGCTCAGCCCCGAGGCGGCGGCGCTCGTGCACGGCCTCGTCTACCCGGTGCCGGACCCGCGCTTCCCGTTCCTGGGCGTGCACCTGACCCGCCGGATCGACGGTCAGGTGTGGGCTGGTCCGAACGCGGTGCTCGCGTTCAGCCGAACTGGGTACCGGCGCCGGGACGTCTCGCTTCGGGACCTCGCCGAGGCGCTGGCGAACCCGGGCTTCCGCTCGCTGGCGCGCCGCTTCTGGCGGACGGGCGCGGCTGAGATGCGGCGCGACTGGTCGAAGGGCGCCTTCGTGCGCGAGGTGCAGCGCTTCCTGCCCGAGCTGCGCGGCGACCAGGTCACGTTCGGGCCGTCGGGGGTCCGCGCACAGGCCCTGGGCAGGGACGGCACCCTCCTCGACGATTTCGACCTCGCCGGGGGCGATCGCGTGCTCCACGTCCGCAACGCGCCGTCGCCCGCGGCCACATCGTCGCTGGCGATCGGCGGGCGCCTGGCCGCCGAGGCGATCGACCGGTTCGGCCTCTGACGGGCACGGCCCGTCGGAGCTTGGCGCGGGCGTTACCGTAGCGGGGCCGGGCACCACGCCGGCTGCAGGGAGGAACCGGAGATGTTCGCGGAGTTCAAGGCGTTCCTGACCAAGTCCAACGCCCTGGCGCTGGCCATCGGCGTGATCATCGGCAGCGCCCTGGGCGCCCTGGTGAATTCGCTGGTCAACGACATCATCATGCCGCCCATCGGGTACGCCCTCGGCGGTGTCGACTTCACCCAGATCAAGTACATCCTCAAGGCGGCGGCCAACGGCGACCCGAAGACCGAGGTCGCGATCCGGTACGGCAACTTCATCCAGCTCGTCATCGTCTTCATCGTTGTCGCGTTCGTGGTGTTCTGGGTCGCCAAGCTGCTGATCCGCGAGAAGCCGGCCGCTCCTGCTGAGCCGTCCGACGAGGTCAAGCTCCTGACCGAGATCCGGGACGAGCTCCGCAAGTCCTGACCCGGACGGCCGGCCGGGCACGCCGGCCGGCTAACCGACGCAGACGCCGCCCGCGCGCGCCGTCTGCCGCCAGCACGATCCGCGCGACCGGGGCATCCTTGGGCCCGATGCAGTACGACGATCCCGCGGCACCCCGCGACTGGGCCTCCGCCGCCCCCGGCCAGCCCCGCCGCCGACGGCGCGGCATGGGGACGGCCGCGCGCATGGGCCTGTTCCTGTTCGGCGCCCTGGCCTTCCTGGGCTTGGCCGGCGCTGTGGCCGGCGTCGGCCTCTACCTCTCGCTGAGCGCGAACCTGCCGGACCCCCACCAGCTCGAGCAGATGCAGATGATCCAGCAGTCGGTGGTCTACGCGCGCGACGGCACGACCCAGCTGGCGACCTTCGGCACCGAGAACCGGACCGTCCTCGCGTTCAAGGACATCCCGCCAAAGATCGTGGACGCGACGACCGCGGTCGAGGACAACACCTTCTGGGACAACTCGGGCTTCGACCCGGTGGGAATCCTCGCGTCCGGGGTCGACGCCCTTCGCGGCAAGCCGCGCGGCGGCTCCACCATCACCCAGCAGCTGGTCCGCCAGCGCCTCCTGACCGACAACGGCACGGCCCAGACCCAGACCACGATCAGCCGCAAGCTCAAGGAGATCATCCAGTCGATCCGGGTCACGCAGGCATACCCGGGAGTCGCCGGCAAGCAGCGGATCGTCGCCGCCTACCTCAACCAGAACTACTACGGCAACGACACCTACGGCGTGGCCGCCGCGATCAAGGGCTACTTCGGCATCGACGTCACCGACCCCGCCCAGGCCGCGAAGCTGACGCTCGCCCAGGCCGCCATCATCGCGGCCCTGCCCCAGGCGCCCGACTACTACGATCTGGTGCAGAACGCCCAGCAGGTCTGCACCTCCGACCCAACCCTCGACCCGACAGACCCGAACTGCAAGGGCACCCAGCTCGTGGTGCCCCAGGACTCCCCCATCGTCCAGCGGCGCAATCAGGTGCTCGACCTGATGGCAGAGGGCCGGACGCCGCTGCTGACGGCCGCCGGCCAGACTCCGACCGCCGCCGACTTCGCGGCCGCCAAGCAGGAGCCCGTGGTCCTCGCCTCGCAGAAGGCCAAGGCGTGGCAGGCGTCGCAGTTCGTCTACCAGGTCCGCAAGGAGCTCGCGACGCAGTTGTGCGGGCAGGGCGTGGACACCTGCCCGCGCCTCGAGCGCGGCGGCCTCGACATCCAGACGACGCTCGACTGGAAGCTCCAGGGGATCGCGCAGAAGTGGGTCAAGGCGGCGGCGGTCCTGCCCCACCAGAAGAACCCCGCGGCGTACGCGAAGACCCTCGGGGTGCCGTACCAGGCCTGGATGCGGAACCTCACGAACAAGAGCCTCTACAACGGGGCGCTCATCGCGGAGGACTACCAGACCGGCCAGATCATCGCCTACGTCGGGTCGGCGGACGCCACCGCCACCAAGGCCACCAAGAAGTTCCAGCCCCAGTTCGACGTGCTCGCCGACGGCTGGCGGCAGCCCGGCTCGGCCTTCAAGCCCATCATGTACGCCACCGGCATCGCCGGCCGGTACTTCACGGCCGCGAGCGTGTTCATGGACGTGGCGACCGACATGGGCGGGGGCTACACGCCCACCGACGCCGACATGCTCGAGCGCGGCCCGGTCCGGATGCAGGACGCCCTGCGATTCTCGCTCAACATCCCCGCCGTCAAGGCCCTCTCGCTGGTCGGCGTCCCGCGGGTGCAGGCGCAGGCCGAGGCGATGGGCGTCAACTTCCAGAACGGCAGGGTCACCGCCGGGCTGTCGTTCGCCCTCGGCGTGGCCGAGGTGCACGGCATCGACCTGGTGCGCGCGTACGGCACGCTGGCCGACGGCGGCCAGCTGGCGGCCCAGACCACGCTGCTCAAGGTCACCGACAGCACCAATGCCGTGCTGATCGACCACACGGACATGTCCAAGGTCCAGACCACGAAGGTGCTCGACCCGCAGGCCGCGTACATCATCACCGACACGCTGGCCGGCAACACGCAGCCGTCCATCAACCCGTTCTGGGGCCAGTTCGAGCTGACCAACGCCAAGGGCCAGCACCGCCCGGCCACGCTCAAGACGGGCACCAACAACGACGCGAAGGACCTCAACGCCTGGGGGTACATCGGCGCACCGTCCGCGTCCGACCGGGCCAAGGGCGAGTACGCGCTCGCGGTGGGCGCGTGGAACGGCAACTCGGACAACTCGGTGGTGTCGAGCGCGTCGAGCCCGATCTTCTCCATCGACGTCACGACCTACGTGTGGCAGGGCTTCCTCCAGGAGGCCACGAAGAGCTGGAGCCTCAACACGTTCACCAAGCCCGACGGGCTGGACCAGGCCACGGTCGACCCGTGGACCGGCTCGCTCGCCTCGGGCAAGGGTCCCCAGGTGACCCAGCTGTTCCTGCCCGGGACCGCGCCGACGTCCACGCTCCCGGCGAACACCTGCGGCGACGCGGTGCTCACGACCGTGGGCTTCGAGAAGGACAACCCGAACTGGCTGGCCGCCGACCGCGCCTGGCTCAAGCGCGCGCAGAAGGGCGCGTTCGTGGGCGGCGGGGCCAAGGGCAGCAGCACCTCGTACTTCTACAACGGCGGGTTCACCCCGTACGGCCGCTCCTGGGGGCCGCTGGTCAACGGCGGCAGCTGCGGCTCGCCGTCCCCGAGCGCGAGCGTCAGCCCGTGCGCCTCGCCGCTCCCGTCCGATTCGTCGCAGCCGCCTGGCGGGTCCGGCGCGCCGGGCGCCTCATCGGTCCTGTGCCCGTCGCCGTCCGTGGTGCCGTCGGCATCGGCGTCCCCGTCCGAGTCGCTGCCGGTCGCGTCCCCTACCCCGACGCCAACGGCGCCGCCGCCGACGCCGACGCCCGTGTCCACGCTGACCCCGACGCCCATGCCCACGCCGACTCCGGCCGCCACGCCGACGCACGCGCCCACCCCGGCCGCCACGCCGACGCCGAAGCCGTCCTGACCGCCCTCTCACGCGGCTCTCAGGCGATTCGCCATATCATCGCGGCCGCGGGGCACTGGTGAGGCGGCCGGGCTCCGCCGTGTGACCGAGTCCACCTTCCGCTCTTGGAGACAGCGCATGTCGGATCGCGTTTCTGGGCGTCCGAGTCGGGTCAGCCTGACCTCGCGGATCGCCCTCGTCCTCGGCGTCCTCGCCGTCGTCGCCGGGCCTGCGGCCCCGATCGTCGGCGCAGCCGAGACCCTCACGATCACGACGCCGTACCCCGAGATCGTCGCCGAGCCCGGGTCGACGGCGACCTTCAAGCTGACCCTGACCGCCTCCACGCCCACCGGCGTGACGCTCAAGGCCACCGGCGCCCCGAACGGCTGGGCGAACCGCTTCGGCGGCGGCGGCTCCGTCATCGGCAGCGTCTACGTCGCCAACGACAAGCCGGCGAACGCACCCGACGTTCAGTTCTCGGCGGACGTCCCCTCGGACGCCACGGCCAACGAGTACCCCATCACGCTCGTTGCCACTGCCGACAACGGCCAGAGCGCGACGCTCGTCGTCAAGGTGAAGGTCGAATCCTCCGCGGGCGGCACGATCTCGCTGGCGGCGGACTATCCCCAGAAGAAGGGCGACTCGGGTTCGACGTTCTCGTTCAACCTGACGCTCAAGAACGACACCCCGACCGAGGGGACGTACTCGTTCGACGGCACCGCTCCGGCCGGCTGGAAGGTCGCGGTGGAGCCCTCGGGCCAGACGCAGGCCACGAGCCTGATCGTGGCCGCCGGCAGCAGCGGCACCCTGTCGGCGACGGTCACCCCCGACCCCAATGCAACGGCCGGCGACTACCCGGTCGAGGTGACGGTCTCGGGCGGCGGCAAGACCGCCAAGGTGGACCTCGTGGTCACCATCATCGGCAGCTACTCGCTGACCGTGTCGACTCCTGACCAGGTCCTCTCGACCACCGCGAACGCCGGCAGCGAGAAGGACTTCACGATCGTGATCACGAACGGCGGCACGGCCCCGGTGACCAACATCGTGCCCACGACCACCAACCTGCCCACGGGCTGGACCGTCACCTTCGACCCGGCCAAGATCGACTCGCTCCCGGGCGGCACCGCCAACAACTCGCAGAACGTGGTCGCCAAGATCACCCCCTCGAAGGACGCGATCGCCGGCGACTACGCGATCACGTTCAACGCCAACGGGACAGAGGCGAGCGGCAAGCAGGACATCCGCGTGCGCGTCGAAACCCCGCAGCTCTGGTGGATCGCCGGTGTGGTGCTCCTCCTGGCGACCTTCGCCGCGCTGTACTGGGTCTTCCGGACGTACGGGCGGCGGTAACGCAATGACCGAGGACCTGACGCCCCCGCTCGAGCCGAGGCGGGGCGTGCAGCGCCGCCGGCCACGGCCGACGGCGGGCCTGAACGCGAGACCCCGGACGCCTGACCAGGCGCGCCCCGTGGGCGGCCGGCCCGATGCCGCCGTGCCGCTGCGCGCCCCGGAGACGGCCGCGTCGCCGACGCCGGACCTGGAGGACGACGAGGAGCCCGGCACCCTGCCCGAGGAGGGCGGCCACGTCGTCCGGCCCTGGGACGTGGAGTCCGCCGGGTCGGCCGAGGACCGGCCGAGGCGCCGTCGGCGCACGGTGGCGGAGCTGCTCGCCGACGTCCCCGAGGACGCGGTGATCGTGACGCGCCGGCTGACCAAGCGGTACGGCGAGTTCACCGCGGTGGACTCGCTCGACCTCACCATCCGCAAGGGCGAGGTGTTCGGCCTGCTCGGCCCCAACGGCGCCGGCAAGACGACCACGGTGCTCATGCTGCTCGGCCTCACCGAGCCGACTCGCGGCGTCGTCCGCGTGGTCGGGCTGGACCCGACGCGCGAGCCGCTCGCGATCAAGCGCCAGGTCGGCTACCTGCCCGACAACGTCGGGTTCTACGGCGGCCTGACGGGGCGGGAGAACCTGCGCTACACAGCCCGCCTCAACGGGATCCCCCGCGGGCAGGCCGACACCCGCATCGACGAGCTGCTCCACGAGGTGCGGCTCGAGGATGCCGCCAACAAGCGTGCGGACACCTACTCGCGCGGCATGCGCCAGCGGCTCGGCATCGCCGACGCCCTGGTCAAGAGCCCCTCGGTGCTGATCCTCGACGAGCCGACGATCGCGATCGACCCGGCCGGCGTCGAGGAGCTCCTCGGGCTGCTCCGGCGCCTCGTCGACGAGCACGACCTCACCGTGCTGCTGTCCTCGCACATCCTCGGCCAGGTGCAGTCGCTGTGCGATCGGGTGGGCTTCTACTCGCGGGGGAAGCTGGTGGCCGCGGGCACGCTCGACGAGCTGATGGGCGGCGCCGACACCGCCGTCGAGCTCGAAGTGGGCGTCGAGGCCGCACCAGCCGCGATCGACTCGGTCGCGATGGCGGTCCCGGGCGTGACCGGCGTCCGGCCGCACGACCGGCTCGACCACCTCCGGATCGTCTCCGCAAGCCACGACGTGGCCGCACCCCTGGCCACCGCCCTCGCGGCGGCCAACCTGCCCATCGTCCACCTGCGGCGGCGCGGCACCGACCTGCTGGAGCTGTACCGCCGCTTCGTCCCGGAGGGTATCGATGGCCGCCGCTGACAACGCCGCCTCAGCCCCCGTCCGGAAGAAGCGCGCCGAGGCCCGCCGGTCCGAGCGGACCCCGTCGGGCGGCTGGCGCACCATCGCCGCCAAAGAGCTCGCCGACCACCTCACGAGCACGCGCTTCTTCGTGCTCCTGATCGTCGTGGGGCTGCTGGCCGTCCTGCCCATGATCTTCGCCTCGGCGGACATGAACGCCCAGGCGAACTCAGCATCGGGTGCGGGCACACCGTTCCTGCTGCTGTTCACCTACGGCTCCCAGTCGTTCGGCGGCTACCCGATGGTGACCTTCGTCTACCTCCTGGTGCCGCTCGTGGGCGTCGCCTTCGGGTTCGACGGGATCAACTCGGAGCGCAGCTCGGGGACGCTCTCGCGGCTGCTGGCGCAGCCGATCCACCGCGACGACGTGGTGAACGGCAAGTTCGTGGCCGGCATCGCCGTCATCGCGCTCCTGCTTGCGATGCTGATCCTCGTGGTCACCGGCATCGGCATCCTGCGCCTGGGCATCGTCCCCGACGTGGACCAGGCGGCCCGCGTGGTCATCTGGTTCCTGGCCACGGTGCTGTACGCGTCGGTGTGGCTGGCCTTCGCGCTGCTGATCTCCACCGTGGTCCGCAGCACGGCGACCTCCGCCCTGGCCGGGTTCGGGGTCTGGATCGGGTTCACGCTGTTCGGCTCGTTCCTGCTCCCGATCATCGGGCAGTTCCTCTTCCCGGTCGACACGTCGGGCACGCTGTCGACAGCGGTGGCGAGTTCCATCCCGCAGCAGCTGTTCCTCCACCTCTCGCCCGCGACGCTCTACCAGGACATCGTCACCGTGGTCCTGAGCCCGCAGAAGGGGGCGACCGACGTCTTCATCACCAGCGCGAACCAGCTGGTGGCCGGCCAGCAGCAGATCCCGGGCCTGCTGTCGCTCGACCAGAGCCTGCTCATCGTGTGGCCCCAGATCGTGGCCCTCACGGCGCTCACGGTGCTGCTGTTCGCCATCTCGTACGTGCTGTTCCTCCGCCAGGAGGTCCGCGCGTAGGGGGCAGGCGGCTCCGGGACTCCGGCGTCGGTCCGCGTTGGCGCCGCCATCCCAGCGCGTCTTTGACGCCGCCGGCCAGCCCGGCGGCGTCGTGCTGCCACGCTGCCAGGGCGGCATGTCATCCTGCTGTCACGGCGGGATGCGACGGTTGCGGCCTGCCGGCGATCCGATGGCGCGATCCGAGCGAACCACCCGGCACATGACCACACGAGCGTCCCGTGACTGACCCCCCTGCCGCCCAGGCCAGACCCGCGTCTGCGACCCCGGCCAGCACAGCCTCCGCCGCCGGCCCCGCCAGGCGGGTCCCCGCCGCGCTCGCCGCGCTGAGCGGCCTCGTCGCCGCGGGCGCCGCCCTCGCCACCGGGGAGCTGCTCGCCGGCCTCATCAACGGCCTCCCCTCCCCGGTCGCCGCCATCGGCAGCGCGGCCATCGACTTCGCGCCCCCCGGGAGCAAGGACCTCGTCGTCTCGCTGTTCGGCACGAACGACAAGACGGCGATCCTGGGGCTCGTCACGCTGGCCGTGCTTGGGCTGGGCGCGGGGATCGGCCTTCTGGCCCGTCGGCGCATCGCGTCCGCCGGGTGGGCGATCGTCGCGCTCGTCACGGTCGGCGGGCTGGCATCGCTGCGCGACCCCACCGCGACCGGGCCGCTCGTCGTGGTCGCCGCGGCGCTCGAGGCCGGCATCGGCATGCAGGCGCTCGTGATGCTGCTCGCCGCTGCACCGCGCGGAGCGGCGCCGCACCCGGAGCGTCCGACGGACGCCGCAGACCTTCGCGGCCGACGCGGGTTCCTGCTCCAGGCCGGGGCCCTCGGGGCGCTCGCGCTCGTCGGCGGCGCCATCGGCCGGGCGATGCTGAGCGGGCGGGCCGACGCGACGGCCGGCGACGCCTTCGGCGGTGGGGCCGGCTCGGGAGGCTCGGGCCGGGCCAATGCTCGCCTGACCATTCCCCAGGCCGTCGACCCGGCGCCCACCCCCGGCCCCGACGCCTCGTTCAACGTGCCCGGCCTCACGCCGGTCATCGTCCCCAACGACCAGTTCTACCGGATCGACACCGAGCTGATCACCCCGTCGGTCGATGCGGGCAGCTGGAGCCTGCGCGTCTTCGGCATGGTCGACAGGGAGGTCAGCCTCACCTTCGCCCAGCTCGTCCAGCTCCCGCTGATCGAGCGCTACGTGACCATCGCCTGCGTGTCCAACGAGGTCGGCGGCAACCTGGTCGGCAACGCCAAGTGGACCGGCCCGAAGCTGGCCGACGTCCTGGCGATGGCGGGCGTCCAGACGGGCGCCACGCAGATCGTCCCACGCAGCGTCGACGGCTGGACGGCCGGCTTCCCGACCTCCTGGCTCCACGACCCCGCGCATCCCAGAGACGCGATCATCGCGGTCGAGATGAACGACGCGCCGCTCCCTGCCGAGCACGGCTTCCCCGCCCGCCTCGTCGTCCCGGGCCTGTACGGCTACGTGTCGGCCACCAAGTGGCTCAAGGAGATCGAGCTCACCACGCTCGAGGCGATCGACGCGTACTGGGTGCCGCTCGGCTGGGCGAAGGAGGCGCCGATCCTGACGCAGTCGCGGATCGACGTGCCGCACGACGGGGCCAGCGGCACCGCCGGGCCGGTCGCTGTGGCCGGCGTCGCGTGGGCGCCCGACCGGGGCATCTCCAAGGGGG
>JAJYMP010000601.1 GCA_021786915.1 Chloroflexota bacterium | reverse complement strand
GTGAGCGAGCCGTCGGCCAGTGTCTAGTGCGGTCGTGCGAGCGAGTGTGAACGCGTCCGAGCGAGATTGCCGGATCTGCGGAACACTGCGCGGTACGGCCGCAGACTTAATCACCAAGTCCCTAGGCGCAGAGGGAATCAGGCATGGCCGCCGCCAAGGGGATGCGCCCGTTGGCGTAGCGGCTTTGGTGGACCCGTCGTCGCTCTTGCGCGAGATGGTAGGGCCAGTAGGCGTCGAAGTCGCCGTTGGCGCGCAGAGCGCGCAGTTTGAGCACGGCCTCGGCGCCCTCGAGGCTCCAGCGGGCGCCCGTGATGTCCATGCGGTCTTTGACGAGGTGGCGGCAGGCGCCTTCGACCACGCCGGTGGCGATCGGCCAGCCGCGCCCGAGGGCCGTCGGGTAGTCAAGGTAGGCCTTGTGGTTCAGAAGGTAGGTGGCGCAGCGGTCGGCGCCTTGCCGCCGATCCGGAGCGAGGTGCAGCGAGGTAGCCTTGCGGGTGATGGCTGCGGCCACGACCGGGGCCTTGCCCTGAAGGACGGCGAGGGCCTTTTCCCGGACCCACGCCTCGGCCTGAGGATCGCCTTCCTCGTAGAACGACCAGGCCGCCTTCCACAGGTACTCGAGGACGTGGATGAAGTCGATGAGGATCGGTAGCGTGAGCTGGCGGCAAGCGGCCTGGGCGTTTAGGTGGTCGATCTGGTCCTTGTTGCCGTCGACCAGCGCCACCCAGGTGCGCTGATGCTCGGGGTCGCGCTGGTCGGCTTGGGCGAAGATCTTGGCGATGACGTCGGCGGCACGGTCGACGACGCTGGCGGTGAACCACCGGTTCTTGGCCTTGGGCGCGGGGGCGGCGCGGTCGGGCGGCGTGGCAGGGTCCGGCAGGATGTCGGATGGCGTTCGGGCAACAGGGACGGCATCGTAGACCACGCCGACCTCGGCCATGCGCTTTCGGTTGCGCTTTTCGCCCTTGGACAGACGGGTGGCGAGCTTGGGGGTCGAGCGCTCGGCAGCCTTCCTGGTGGCCGGCCGCAGGGCGTTGGGACGCATGACGATGCCTTTGCCATCCGCAGAGAGGACCAGCACATCGGCATCTTCGACCGGCTCTGTGGGCAGTTGGGCGTAGAAGCCCTCGACATCGGCGCTGGCGCGCCGTACGAGTTCCTCCACCTGGCGTTTGCCGATGATCTGGCCGGTAAGGCGGGTGATGGCGGCCTTGGCCTCTTCGAAGGAGCCGCGTGCGGCCTCGATGGCGGCGATCTCGCGCAGGCGCAGGGAGTGGCGTTCTTCGGGCAGGTTGAGCGCGGCGTCCAGAGGGTGAAGGTTGGGCCTTGTGCGCCGCCGGTAGGCGAGGCGGTACACGACGATCTGGCCGAAGATCGTGAGGAGGCGGCGGGCATGATGGGGTTCCACGCTACCCCGTGGGATGCCCTCGGCGTCGGCGACGTCTGTGAGCCGGGGCTCGTTCAGCGCCTTTAGGTCGTAGAAGTTCTGGACCACGGCGCGCAGGCACTCACGGCCGTTGCCCTCGACCCAGGTCTCGGCTTGGTAGTGGTCGAGCTTTGCGGCCTCGACGCTTTGGAGGAAGGCCACGATCTCCTCGAACTTGGCGCGTGCTGGCGCAAACGGATCTGTGGATGCAGTGGGCGCACGAGCAGCCTGGGCCGTCATGGGCGACTCCTGCGCGCAGCGGTGTGGCGCTTGGGGGAGTGTGACGCCCTGGGGTCGCCGGCGAGGAGGCGGCCGCCGGTCAGGATGGTACGGAAGCGAGGGTCGAGGGGATAGAGCCAGATGTCCTTGATCGGGCGCGTCGGCCGGGGGTTTGGGGCAAGGCGGCCGATGCCCTGGCTCTTGCCGACCTTTACCCAGTTGGCGGCAGCGTAGGAGGTTCCCCGGAAGCGGCCGCGTTCGGTGAAGGTCTCGAGCAGGACCGGCGTGTAGCCGTAGAGATCCTGGAAGTCGTCTGGCAGACGGCGACAGGCGAGGGAGAGCAAGCTCGAGGAGAGGGATCGCACCGACACCCACGGCAGGATGAGGAACCGCCGCTGCTGGAGGACGAGGTGCAGGTGGGACTCGCGCTCGGCGGCGGTCCAGCCGATGAAGCGGTCGCGCGGCCGAAGGCGCAGGGACGCTGAGCCGAAGCCCATGGCCGCGAGGACGCGCGAGCCGTCGTAAGCGAGGTAGCGGATCTGGGCCCCGGCCATCGGGCCGCCCCCGAGGTAGTGGTAGCGCGCCATGAGTTCGTTGTAGAGCCGCGCCTGAGCGGTGCGTGCCTGGACAGGCATGAGCGACAAGGTCTCAAGATCCGCGCGCGAGCCGGTGATAGGCTCCTGGGGGTCCGAGGCGGCGGTGAACGTCGGCGTCTTGAAGCCCTTTGGCTCGCGCGTCGGCAGCGGCAGCCAGATGACACCATCGGCCTCCATACGCCGAAGGGCGACTTGGCAGGACCCAAGGTTGGGCTGGCCATCATGTTGGACCCAGTGCAGGGCATCGCAGACGGCGCGGGCGATGTCGGCACGGGTAGTGCACCAGGGATCGTCGGTGATCCTCCGAATAGATTCGATCTCCTCGGGCGTGAATGTGCGCCCGCAGTACCGGAACGGTGTGGCCGAAGCGACCTTCTGTAGGCTGTTCATGCCCTCACCGATATCGCTTGCCGCGGCCGTTGTCCACTACCGTCAATCACCATGGCTACCCGCTGGCCACCGTTTGTCCGCGTTGCATTCCTGACACGCGTTCTCACGTTCCATAGCTCTTCGCAGCGGGCCAGACGCCTCCGTCAGCCGTCACTTCAAAAGAGCCACACCCTACTAAAATCGGCGTTCAGGTCCGGTCTGTCGGGCCGGTCGGGTCTTGCGATAGCAACCACCCGACCAGCCGGTCCAGTTGCGCGCATGTCGACCAAGTTCCATCGGCCATCGTTGCGGATCAC
>JAJYMP010000001.1 GCA_021786915.1 Chloroflexota bacterium | reverse complement strand
CGAGGAGATCTTCCCAGGACATGCGCCAATGTTACGTAATCCGTAACAATAGGGCAAGTGGCTCCGGCGGTAGGACTCGAACCTACGACCAAGCGGTTAACAGCCGCCCGACTTCGTGCTCAGGCGGCGGCGGAATCAGTCACGGAGTCAGTCACGCAATGATGGACGGCAAGATGAATAGGATGGCAATCACGCCGGAGGCGTGGCGAGCGCGGGTTGATGATGCGTGCTCGAGCATCCCGTTGGTCCAACTCGCCAACGCGGACGCGATGGCACTCGCGTTACAGCTTGCCGCATTCGACTCCGCCGAGTGGCCTGATGCACGACTTCCCCTGCCCACCGTGGCTCCAGCCGTCGCACCCGACCGGAGGCCCGACCTCGAGTACTGCCAGGACCTCCTCGCGCTGGCGGAGTCGCCCGCGTTCGACACCGTGGTGGCCATGTTCGACTTGGTCCGCAGCGTCGACCGGGCCATGCCTTCGCAGTGACGGCGCGACGCGCTTCGGATTAGCGGGTTGCCCGAGACAGAGGAGAAGGCGAGATGCCGAACGAGGTCGACTGCACGTTGGTCATCACGGGCGCCCCGGATGAGGTCCGGAAGTGCCTGGCGTCGATAGCCTCACCGGCGAGCGAGAGCGAGGACGCCCGGTTGTTCGACTTCAACCGCGTGATACCCCTGCATAGGGCTCCGGCGGGCGCTGCGAAGCTCCCAGACCACACCCCGATCGAGCGCGCACCCAGCCTCTGGACGGGGGCGATGGGCCGGGCAGTCGAGGACTTCGCTGCGCACGAGCTTGGCGTGTCGGTAGTCCGCGACCGAACCTCCGACGAGCGCGTCGCGCTGTGGGGGACGAAGTGGAACGCGCACGCCATTACCGTCGAGCGCCAGCCCGAGGGCGGCGGAGCGCGCATCCGCTTCTACACGGCGTGGGCTCCGCCGGTGCCGGTCATCGAAGCCCTCGCCGGCCGGTTTCCGAACCTCGGGTTCGATCTGACGTACTTCGACCAGCAAGCCCCGGTCGTTGGCCGACTGCGGCGGGCTCCGGGTGGTGGGGGATGGGCGACCATCGACGCGCGGTACGACTACGGCTTCTGCCGAGCGGCGTACGAGGCAGTGAGCTGGGACCCGTGGCAGAGCGACTCCGCTGATGGACAGCCCGGCGCTCGGCCGGACGGCGGGGCCGTTGCCCATCCAGCGTCGTGAGTGCCCGGTCCCGCGCGTGATCTCGGCCGCAAGCCAGCGGATCGTGGATCCGATGGTTGCGGGTTCAAGTCCCGCAGGCCACCCCACCTCCCCGATCAACTGATCGGCAGGAGGCGGCACCGGAGGGCAGGCAACGGCACCGATTTCGGAGCCCGTGCCTGTACGGTGCCTGTCACAGTGCCTGTCAACCGAGACCGTCGCCTGTGCCGGATTCGGGGGAACACGGGAAGGCGGGCTCTCGACCAGCAGGGGTCGCGACAGGAGCCGGAGGCGTTGGGAACTCCTGTGGCGTGGGCAGCGTCGAAGATGCGATGAGGCGTGTCGCTCTCGGGTGTCTGGTCATGCTCGTTGCCGCGTGCGGGAGCTCGGCGTCGTTCGGTCCGTCGCGGCGCCCGCAGCCTCGTCCGGCTCGGTCCCGGCGGTCAACCCCCGAGCCACGATCGGGCAGCCCACGGCCATCGCGACGGTTCCGGATCCGTCGGGCTTCTTCGTCTCGGGCCAGGAGATGCCCGGCGTCGGCTGGCGCGTGCTGCTCGCGACGCGCCACGGCTGGACCCCAACGGTGCCGCCCGGCACGCTGTTCGACGACAACTGGCTCGACGTCGCGGCCCTCGTGCCGATGAACGTCTGCCTGCGCTTCAAGAGCGACTGCACCTACCGCGTGGGCCTGTATGCCACGCACGGCGGCGGCCACTCGTGGGCCGCCCTGCGGCCGGGCAGGCCCGCCTGAGCGGGCGGCTCCCGCTGCCGGATCGGGCCACGTCGTGCCGACGCTCTCGCCCCACACGACCTCCCACATCCGCGACGCTGCATACCACCTGGCCGAGGACCCCGTCACCGGCGTGTCGTCGATCGAGCCGGACTGGAACCGGCCGACGACTCGATAGGTCCGGTTTCGGGAGGCGGCAGTGCCAGGAACACGCCTCGCGCGGGAAGAGCCGCATCACGCGGAGAGGGCCGGCACGAGTGCCGGCCCTCTCCTTCCGGGTCCTTGGGTCAGCGGACGCTGAGGTTGCCGCCTCCCAGCAGCTGCTCAACCGTCTTCGTGCCGTTCCAGTCACTGGAGAAAAGCAGGGCCGAGCCGTTGTAGAGGGTGAAGCCGATGGTGTCCTTCGTCGGGCTCCCGTAGTCGGTCATCGACATCTGGAAGGTCAGGTTCCCGCCCAGCGAGACCGGGTTGTTCGGGTCGGTGATGTCCTGGAGGTTCGCCTTGCTCACGAAGCTCGCGGTGCAGGAGCTGGTGGCCGTCGCCTTCGTGCAGGGCGAGGGTGTCTCACCGAGCGAGGTGAGCGCGTTGCTCTTGATCTGGTACGTGTGGCCGCTCTTGCGGAAGAGGATGTTGACGTTGCCCTGGAGGTTCTTGGCTCCCTTGTTGAACTTCACGTTGAAGCCGAAGTTGGCCTTCCTGCCCGGATCGGCGGCATACGTCCCGGCCGAGCTGGCGTCGGTGAGGTAGCCGCCGCCGGTGATGAAGTAGCTCGTGATGGGGGCCGCGACATCGATCACCGCGTTCTCGTCCGAGGTGTCGTCGGTGTAGTAGCCGCTCACGACGATCCCGATCGCGTACGGCGTGGCGCCGCTGTTGGCGATGCTCAGCGTCGTCGCGCAGGTGACGGTGCCGACCGTGGTGTCGCCGGAGCTGACCAGCGCGACCGGCAGGTTGGTGCATCCCGACAGCGCCTCACCCGTGTCCCGGTTCACGAACGTGACCGTGGCGTGGCTGATGTCACCCTG
>JAJYMP010000118.1 GCA_021786915.1 Chloroflexota bacterium | reverse complement strand
TGAGCGCCGAGACGGCGGCGAGGGCGATGACCCCGTAGTGCGGCGTGGCGTACTTGCCGTGGAGGATGCCCAGCAGGCTCGGCATCTCCTTGTCGCGGCCCATGACGTAGGTGATCCGGACGCCGGTGTTGAGGCAGGCGAGCGTGGTGCCCACCAGCGCGACCAGCACCGTGGCAGCGAGGATGATCGCCAGTGGGAGGCCCGTGCCGCCGAGCATCGTGTCGCCGATGAACCGCACCATGTCGCCGATGGGGGCGCCCGAGGCCGCCGCCGCCGCGTAGCCGTTGACGGGGGCGCCGGTCGCGTCGGTGGCGGTGAGGCTGGTGTTGACGAACAGGTTCGCCGACACGTACTCGAGCAGGTACGCGATCCCGCCCTGGATGGCGAGCGAGAGCAGCACCGCTCGGCGGACGTCGCGCTTGGGGTTGATCGCCTCGGCGCCCAGGGCCGTGACGGATTCGAACCCGACGAGCAGCAGGATCGCGATCGTCCCCTGGAACAGCACGTTGGTCATCGAGTGCGGGAGCACGACCGACGTGATGCCGTCGTGGACGTAGCCGGCGTCGGGGTGGGTGATCCGGAAGATGATCGCCAGGGCGGAGAACACGACCAGCGCCGTGAGCTGGATGACGTTGATGACGACCGCCGTCAGAGTGGAGCCGGCGATCCCCCGGAAGGCGATGGCCCCGGTGACCGCCGCGAACACGACGACGACGGCGACCTCGAGCGGCGTGGACAGCGTGACGCCGAACAGGCCCAGGATGTAGACCGCGAGGACGCCGGTGAACGCCACCATGATCCCCGGGTAGATCCAGTAGTAGAGGTGCGAGACCCAGCCCACGATGAACTTGGCCAGGCGCGCGAACTGGTAGTGGGCGGCCTCCTCGCGCTCGAGGAACGCCGCCTCGGCGAAGTAGTAGGAGGAGCCGGCGCCGGCGTTCGTGTACAGGCTGGCGAGCTCCGAGTAGGAGAGCGCGGTCAGGAATGCGAGGACCAGCGCGAAGAGCAGGCCCGGGAGCATGTCCAGCGCGGTGGTCTCGCCGCCCACCGACTGGAGGGCCTGCGACTGGAACGTCGTCCACAGGAACGCGCCGGGGGCGATCAGCGCCATCGCGTTGATCGTCAGCCCGGTGAGGCTCAGGGTTCGCTTCATCTCGCCCGCGTCGGCAGCAGGCGTCGTCGGCGCGGTTGCCATCGCTCGCTCCTCTTCCGTGCTCGGCGGCCCCTTGCCGCCGATGGCCCAACCGTAGGGGCGCCCGCGCGGCACCCAAATGGAGGAAGTCGGGAGAAGCGGATGCGGCTCGGTTGCGCGGCGTGTGCATTCGGGCGACGGTCATGCACCGGGCGAGTTGCCCTGAGGCGGGTTCGGGGGCCGAGCCTTCGCCAGCTGCGGGTGGACCGAACGATCGTGGGGCTACCGGAACGACTCGGCGCCAGTCACGCGCAGCGCGTAGCCCGTCGATCGGACGTTCCGCAGGCCGGGGTGCCCAGCGCCGATCAGCTTCGCGTTGAGGTGCGTCAGGTGCGTGCGGAGGAGGTCGGCGTCGGCGTCCGGCCGACCGGGCCAGACGGCACGGAGCAGCGTCCGGTGGTCCACCACCTCACCACGTCGAAGGGCGATCAGCACCAGCAGCTCGAACTCGGTGGGCGTGAGCGAGAGGCGCTGCTCGCGGATGCTGGCCTCGCGGCGCCCGGGATCGACCACGAGACCGTCGGGGAGGGGCCCGGGCGGCGGCGCCTGGTTGGGCGCACCGGCTCGGCGGAGCAGCGCGCGCAACCGGGCCAGCAGCTCAGGCGGGCGGAACGCGGCGTTGATCACGTCGTCGGCGCCCGCGTCGAGCAGCTCCACCACCATACGGTCGTCGGGGTGCGCGGAGAGGGCGAGGACCGGCAGGCGGACCCGGCCGAGGATGCGCGGGATCAGCTCCACGGCCGGCCCGTCGCCAAGGCGGTCGCCCACGATGACCAGATCCGGCGCCTCGTCCGCGACACGGGCCAGCGCCGAGGCGCCTCGGTAGGCGGTCACGGCCTCGATGCCCGCCTCCCCGAGCACGTGGACGATCTCGCCCACGCGGCCGGGATCCCCGTCCGCGACGAGCACCCGAACTCGAGCGTCCGCGGCACGCACGACGCCCTGCCACGCGACCGTGTCCCTGTCGCGGGGCGCGTTCACCGCAGCCCGACTCCTGACCGCCCCAGGCGCGCCCGGCGGGTCCGGTCGGTCGTCGGCGGCATCGTGGCGTCCCTCCTCGGATCGGCATCGTGGTGGCTGGCGTGCACCGGCCGCTCGCGCAGCGTACAGGCCCACGGACGGGCGGTCGATCGCGGACCACCAGCGGGCCGGTTGCGCATCGATCACGACTCCTCCACGGCCTCGCTGGACAGGGATCCCGCCGTCCGGCAGGACCTCGCCTCGGCAGACGGGTATCATCCCGGCGATGACCGATCGAGGGATCCCGAGCACCGACCGCGCCGCCGCCTGCCCGTTCGTGGCGTTCGAAGACGATCGGGACGCGCGCTCCACCGCTCCCGACCACCGCCACCGCTGCTTCGCGGAGCCGGTGCCGGCGCCCCGCGCGATCGCGCACCAGGACGCCTACTGCCTGTCCCCCGCGTTCGCCGTCTGCCCCGCGTTCCAGGACTGGGCGAGGAGGGAGGCCGCGGCCGCCCGTCCCGCGCCGGTCTCGGCCGCGCCGGCGCCTCGCCAGCGTGAGCGCGAGGAGGAGACCTCGGGCCCCGTGCCGCTGCCGCCCGCCGAGCGCGAGGCGAGGCACGCCCCCGCCAGTGCGGCGCAGCCGATACCGCCGCGCAAGGCGCCGCCCCGTGACTGGGCTGCGCCGCCGCCGTGGATGGCAGACGGCGGCGCCGATGAGGACGATGCCGACACCAGCTCGAGCAGCGCGGCGCAGGGGGCGATCCCGGGCTGGAATGCAGGCGGC
>JAJYMP010000257.1 GCA_021786915.1 Chloroflexota bacterium | reverse complement strand
TCCCGAACCGCCGCTCGACGTGCGCCCGCACCTGCGTCCCCAGGCCCAGCAGGAAGCGGCCGTCGGAGAGCGCCGCCAGGTCGAACGCGGTCTGGGCCAGCGCGACGGGGCTCCGCGCGAAGGCGACCGCGATGCCGGTCCCGACCCGGAGCCGCGAGGTCGCCGCGAGGGCCAGGCCGGCGGCCACGAAGGGGTCGTGCTCGGTCTCGGCCAGCCACAGCGCGTCGAAGCCGAACGACTCGGCCGCCCGGGCGATCCCGGCGACCGCGCCCGGGGGCGGGCTCCCGGCGGCCAGGTCGATCTTCACGGCGCGGGCACCGCGCGGCGAGGCAGGCGCACGAAGGGTACGGGTCCAGCGAGCGCGGGCGCGCAGGACAGGGATGCGGCAGGCGCGGTCACGTCCGGTTCGGTCATGCCGGTTGCCGGGTCCCGTGATCGACGATCTCGATCCGGATCCGCTTGTTGATGCGGCCCTTCGACTCGTAGCCGGTGACGTGGATCCGCCCCACCTCGCGGGTGTTGGCCACGTGCGTCCCCCCGTCCGCCTGGAGATCGAGCCCCACGATCTCGATCGTGCGGATCTCCAGGATGCCCGGCGGCAGGAGGTTCACCTTGGTGCGGATGAGATCGGGGATGGCGAACGCCTCGTCCCGGGGGAGCACCCGCACGCGCACCTCGCGGTCGGCCGCCAGCTCGGCGTTCACCCTCGCCTCGATCTCGCCGACGAGCTCGCCGGACATCCGCTCGAACTCGAAGTCCATCCGCCCGGCGCCCGGCTCCATGTTCCCGCCGGTGACCTGCGCACCGTAGTCGCGCCACACCACCCCGCACAGCGCGTGGAGCGCGGTGTGCGTGCGCATCAGCAGGTGGCGGCGTTCCCAGTCGATGTCGACGCGGACGCGCATCCCCGGCTCCGGGCCGTCGGCTGCCTCGGTCCCCGTCAGCAGGTGCACGACGTCGTCACCCGCCTTGCGGGCCGTCGCCACCTGCCAGCGCTGGCCGCCGTAGACGGGATCGAGGGCAAGGAGCGTCCCGGCATCGGCCGGCTGTCCGCCCCCGCCGGGGTAGAAGACGGTCCGGTCGAGCCGCACCAGGACGCCGTCCGCCGACGGCTCAACCTCGAGGACGGTGGCTTCGCAGGTTCGCGCGTAGGCATCCCGGTAGCAGATCGCGTCAGTCATGCACCCTCCTCGATGTCTCCGTGGCCGGCATTCTCGCCCGGCGGCGCAGGGCGCGTCCACGGGCGGCGGGCCGGCTCACTCGCGCGTCCGGCGCGTCCGGTCCCGGGCCGGCGCGGGTGGCGACGCGAGGCCCAGCCGGAGTGCCACCGTAGCGGCCTCGACGCGGCCGGAGACCCCGAGCTTTGCCAGGATGTTTCCGACGTGGACGGCCACGGTGCGCTCGCTGATGAAGAGACGGCGCGCGATCTCCCGGTTCGAGCGTCCCTCCGCCAGCACGCCCAGGACCTCGCGCTCGCGCGGACTCAGGTTGAAGGGATCGGCCGGCGCCGCGTCGGCCGCGGGTGCCAGGCGGAGCGCGAACCCGGCCCGATCGACCGCACGATCCCCGGGGCCTTCGACGGCGGCGGGTGCACCGTCCCCGGGGCTCCCGGGCCCGGTCGATTCGGGAAGCGGGATCCGGGCACGGGCGGCGAGCCGGGACAGTTCCCGCCGGAGCGGCGTCGCCCCGAGATCGCCGGCGAGCCGCCATGCCTCGAGCAGCGCGTCCCGCGCTCGGGCGCGGTCGACCCGGCCACCCGGCGCTGCGGGGCCGGAATGGAGGACCGCCTCCGCCTCGCGCCACCGGGCGTGGGCGGCGCGGTACGGGATCGGCACCTCGAGCCAGCGCTCGGCCAGTCGGGCCCAGGCGTCGGGGTCCGGCGGACCGGCGATGCGCGTGCGGTGGGCTCGCGCCATCTCCAGGAGCAGGTCGGCCTCCTGTTTGGCGCCCAGCTCCGGCGAGATCCCGCGCGACTCCACCCGGCGCGCGGCCTCCTCGAGCACGCGGTCGGCCCAGGCGAGCGCCTCGTCCAACGTCGCGCCGTCGTCCCGGTCCCGCGCCTCGTCCGCGACGGCCGCGGCCGCCTCCACGGTGGTCGCCGCGGCGATGGCGACCTGCGTCCAGTCGTCGGTTCGCAGCACGCCGGTCCATCCGCGCTCCGCGACCCGTCGCGCCTCCTGCACGTCCTCCCGCCAGAGCGCGAAGCTGACGCTCGCCCGCTGGACGTCGGCCAGGCCCCGCGGATCCTCGACCGACTCCTGCTGCAGGACGAGCTGTCCCAGGAGTCGCCCGGCCTCCTCGTCGGACGCCGACTCCACCCGCACGCTGGTGAGCCAGAGCAGCGGCGCGAACCTCGCCACGCCCGGCGGGCTCCACTCGAGCGCCTCGCGACAGATGGCGACCGATTCGGCCCAGCGACCGAGAGCGAAGAGGCCGTCGGCCCCGTTGCCGCGCAGGAATGCCCCGTAGACCGCCTCCTGGCCCCAGCGCCGGGCCTCGGCGATCCCCTCGTCCACGGCCGCGAGCGCCTCCAGCCTCCGCGAGCCGAGGTCCAGCAGCGTGGTCCGGTTCGCAAACGAGCGCATCAGGTCATCCAGCCGGCCGGCCCGCCTGGCGAGCGCGGAGGCCTCCTGCAGCATCGCCAGCCCGCCCTCGAGGTCGCCCAGGTATCCGACGTCCACGCCGAGCGTGCAGGTCGCGTGGCCAAGCTCCGCGATGGCGGCGTCGCCCACGGCCTGCGAGATCCCGATCGCCTCCCGGGCCCACCGGGCGCTCTCCTCGAAGCGGCCGTCGAGCATCAGGACCTGGGCGAGCGCCCCCAGCACGCGGGCGCGCTCGACGGAGGGACCGGGCGGCGCGATCTGGACACCCGTGCGGAACGCCGACAGCGCGTCGTCGATCTCACCCGCCGCCCAGCGGCAGCGGCCCAGCTGCTCGTAC
>JAJYMP010000528.1 GCA_021786915.1 Chloroflexota bacterium | reverse complement strand
GACGACGGTGCGGGCGATCGCACGCGAAGCCGACTGCTCGCAGGGCATCCTCGCCCATTACTTCGACGACAAGGACGACATTCTGGCCAAGGCGCTCGTGATGTCGCACCGGCGAGTCCGGCAGCGCACCGCAGAGAGGACCGCTGGCGAGCAGGGCCTTGCGGCCCTGCGGACCGCCATGCTCGAGGCACTCCCACTTGACGACGAGCGGGCGGTCGAAGCGCAGATCGAGGTGAGCTTCTGGGGACGCATGCTCGCCGACGGCAACCTCGTCGAGCTGCAGCGCACCGAAGTCGAGACCCTTCGGAACCGGCTCAGAGCCCATCTGGACGAGGCTAAGCAACTGGGTGAGCTGCGTAGCGACCTCGACCTCGACGTCGCGGTGCACGAACTGATGGTCCTGAACGACGGCCTCAGCGTCCAATTCGTGCACGAACCAGCTCGCGTCGCACCGGAACGGCAGTTGCAGCTGCTCGACCGGCTCCTCGAGCGCTTCAAGATGCAAACGCCGCGCGGCGCACGTACCTGACCGTCGGCGCGTGTGAGAGGTCACCGCCACGTCGTGCCTGCCGACAGGCTCATTCGCGCTTCTCCGACAAAGGATGCGCTTCCCGTGACCGTCGTGCGCGCAATCTCTCCCGCCTCGACATATGCCGCTGCGTGCAGGGTGCACGGGTAGCCCATCGCGTCTCCCTGGTCGATCTCGATAGCGATCCAAGTCGATGTCGCGGACTCGGCTCGGTCAGCCACATATGCCGCAAGAGCACCGGCCGCCACACCGGTGGCGGGATCTTCCCGGAATCCGCCGCCGACAGGGAACTGCCGAGCCACAAAATGCCCGACCCCAGCGCCGGGCAGCGGAGCGAACACGTAGGCGCCGGTCGTCCCCAGGTCCGCGCACAGCTTCCACAAGGCGTCGAGCTCGGGATCGACCCGATGCACGTCATCTGAGGTGCGCAGGGGAACCATCAGCTTCGGTGTGGAGACACTGACCGAGCGGATGGGCTGGGTACCGTCGATCGCCCCCCGCCCCAGCCCCAATGCCCGCTCGATCGACCCGGCGACGTGGGCGGGGTCGCCGAAGCGAGGGGGCTGCTGTTCCACGGTGACCCGCGGCGGACGTCGGTCGTCCCATCGCACCCGGCAGGGGCCGGACTCAGTGCGCACCGACATCTCCCCGCTGCGAGCCACCCTCCTCTTCCGGACGAGCGCAGTGGTAGCAGCCACCGTGGCGTGCACACACATCGGCGCCTCGCGGCGCGGCATGAAGAACCGGAAGCGCCAGCCGTCGTCGTCGCAAGAGACGAAGCCACTCTCCTCCCCGAGGCGCGCAGCGATATCCTGCATGTCGTCGGCCGGGAGCCCCCCGCTGTCGTCGACGATCGGGCACGGATTGCCTCCCCGGGATCCCCGCCCGAACACGCGAAAGTGCGTGACCGCGACGTGCCGCTCGGCGCCGCTCGACACGGTCAGCGGACCCGCTCCGCAAGGCACTCTTGGCCGGCCCGGCGGGTCGCCCACCGATGCGCCTCCGGCGAGCTGACCCAGTCCACCGCGTTGGCGAGGAGGCGCCGAAACCCAGGATTCGCGTACGCCGCCGGGCCGTGGCCAGGTTGCAGGTACGCGACGGGGCTGCGGCCAGCGGTCTTGACCCATCCGACGATGCCGGTGCCGTCTGGGTGCGTCCAACCCTCGGAGTCGTAGAGCCGACCTTGGATCGCGTGCTCACCGGAGAAGAAGCAGGCGGACCGCATGTCGTGATCGGTCCGAAGGATCGCAGTGACGCGGTCGACGAGGACGGGATGCAGGTACACCTCGTCCACGATGTCGAAGCCGTCTTCCAGGCCCGAGCAGATGGGGTGGTCCACTACGATCGGTTCGATCCGGTGCTCCACTTCGCGCGTGTAACCGGAGGCGGGCCATGCTCGCCCGCCGAGCACCCCGGGCAGGTAGTGCCAGCGCCCTCCGACGATCTCCGCCCACATGGGCCACGCCGGCCAGGCCGAGAGCGCATGATGAAGGAACACGATCCCCTGGCCGGCGTCCAGCATCTCGCAAAGACCCACTGCGTAGTCGCGCGGAGGCCAATGAAAGACGGGCCGGTCGGGCTTTCGGAACTCGATTCCTTGCATGTCGTAGCACACGATCGCATCCCACTGTCCGACCAGGTCCGGCCGGAAGCACAGTTGCGCCTCCGGGGGCTCGACATGGGTCCAATCCACGTTCCGCCAAGACGCAAAGACGTCCAGAAACGGCTCGAGCTCGAATGGATGGCCCCCCGTGACGACGAGACCCCTCCGCCGCTCCATGGTGGTTGCGCTCATTCTGCCCCTTCGGCCGTCGGGTGCCCCGCTGACGGCTAGCTAGCCGGCAGCTGACGTGGTCGTGCCTCCTCGAGCAGGTCACGGGCTCGCTGGGCGATCCCGGGCGCGTCCAAGGCGTAATGCGCGTAGAGAGCGGCCGGAGGGCCGAGCACGACGTGCTCGTCCGGAATACCTGCCCGCCGGAAGCGCAGGGGGACTCCCATCTCGGCGACGACCTCTGCGACGGCAGCGCCGAGGCCGCCGGTCACGTTGTGCTCCTCCACGGTGAGGAGCACTCCGGTGTCGTCGATCGCAGCGGCGATCTCCGCGGTGTCGACCGGGGTCATCGTGTGCATGTCCACCACTCTCGCCGCGATTCCATCGGCTGCGAGCAGTTCGGCGGCCCCCAAGGCCGGGGACACCTCGGACCCCGTTGCGATGATGGTGATGTCGCGACCGTCTCGAAGCCTGATGGCATGTCCGAACGCGAACCCCGAAGGCACGTCGGAATAGACCTCTGGATCACGACCCCGCCCCATCCGGATGTACAACGGTCCGTCGAGGTCCAACGAGGCGCGAATGACGGCGCGGAGCTCGTTCGCGTCGGCCGCACAGGCGACGGTGAGACCCGCGATGGT
>JAJYMP010000406.1 GCA_021786915.1 Chloroflexota bacterium | reverse complement strand
AGAACGTGCTGGTCGCCTTCATGCCGTGGGAGGGCTACAATTACGAGGACGCCATCCTGATCAGCGAGAAGCTGGTCATGGACGACGTCTTCACGTCCATCCACATCGAGGAGCATGAGTGCGAGGCCCGCGACACCAAGCTCGGGCCGGAGGAGATCACCCGCGACATCCCCAACGTCGGCGAGGACGCCCTGAAGGACCTCGACGACCGCGGCGTCGTCCGGGTGGGGGCCGAGGTGCGGCCGGGCGACATCCTGGTCGGCAAGGTCACACCCAAGGGCGAGACCGAGCTGACGGCGGAGGAGCGCCTGCTGCGCGCCATCTTCGGCGAGAAGGCCCGCGAGGTGCGCGACACCTCCCTGCGTGTGCCCAACGGCGAGTACGGCATCGTGGTCGACGTGAAGGTCTTCACGCGCGAGAACGGCGACGAGCTCTCCCCGGGCGTCAACCAGCTGATCCGGGTCTACACCGCGCAGAAGCGCAAGATCTCCGAGGGCGACAAGATGGCCGGCCGCCACGGCAACAAGGGCGTCGTGGCCAAGATCCTGGCCCTGGAGGATATGCCGTTTCTGCCGGACGGCCGGCCCGTCGAGATCGTGCTGAACCCTCTCGGCGTGCCGTCGCGCATGAACATCGGCCAGGTCCTGGAGACCCACCTCGGCTGGGCGGCCAAGGCCCTCGGCCTGCATGTGGCCTCCCCGGTCTTCGATGGCGCCCGCGAGTCCGACATCCTGAACCTGCTGCAGGAGGCCGGCCTTGACCAGGACGGCAAGTCCAAGCTCTACGACGGCCGCACCGGCGAGGAGTTCGACAACCGCGTCACCGTGGGCTACGTCTATATGCTGAAGCTGGCCCACCTGGTCGACGACAAGATCCACGCCCGCTCCACGGGCCCCTACTCCCTGGTCACCCAGCAGCCGCTGGGCGGCAAGGCGCAGTTCGGCGGCCAGCGGTTCGGCGAGATGGAGGTGTGGGCGCTCGAGGCCTACGGCGCGGCGAACATCCTCCAGGAGCTCCTCACCGTCAAGTCGGACGATGTCCTCGGGCGCGTCCAGACGTACGAAGCCATCGTCAAGGGCGAGGAGATCCAGCCGCCGCGCGTTCCCGAGTCCTTCAAGGTCCTCATCAAGGAGCTGCGGAGCCTGGGGCTCAACGCGGAGATCCTCGATCCCAACGACGAGGAGATCCCGCTGGCCGAGGACGACGCGTCCGGATACCTGCTCCCGGACCTCGGCGGGATCAATCTCGCCGGCTTCGAGGACTGATCACCAGCTAATCCTTCGAGGGGGATCGGCGTCCGGCCGGCCCGATCCCACCTCGCACTCACCGGAAGAATCGCGCCGTCAGGGCCGCGACGGCGCGGAGGAGACCGATGCTCGAGGTCAACAACTTCTCGGCGATCCGAATTTCGCTCGCCAGCCCGGACCAGATCCGGGAATGGTCAAAGGGCGAGGTGACGAAGCCCGAGACCATCAACTACCGCACGCTCAAGCCGGAGAAGGACGGGCTCTTCGACGAGCGCATCTTCGGTCCCACCCGGGACTGGGAGTGCTACTGCGGCAAGTACAAGCGCATCCGCTACAAGGGCATCATCTGCGACAAGTGCGGCGTCGAGGTTACCCGCTCGAAGGTCCGCCGCGAGCGCATGGGCCACATCCAGCTGGCCAGCCCCGTCAGCCACATCTGGTACTTCAAGGGCACCCCGAGCCGGCTCGGGATCCTGCTCGACATCAGCCCCCGCAACCTCGAGCGGATCCTCTACTTCGCGCTGTACATCGTCACGCACGTCGACGAGGAGGCGCGCCAGCGCGCCCTGCGCGCGCTCGAGGAGCAGGCCGAGGGCCGCGGCGGCCCGGGTTCCGAGGTTCTCGCCGAGCTCGAGGCCACGCTCAAGGCCGACATCAGCCGCGACGCGACCGAG
Source organism: Chloroflexota bacterium (assembly GCA_021786915.1). The sequence continues at coordinate 1,024 of JAJYMP010000406.1, read as the reverse complement.
CTGCGGGCGGCGCTCGCGTCCACCCGCGCCGAGGTCGAGGCCAAGCGCGTCGCCGACACTGATGCCGCCAGCGCCGAGGCCAGCCGGATCGAGGCTGCCCTGACGGCCCTGGGCACGGGCGCGGCCGAGGACACGATCGCGTTCGCCCCCACGGGCGAGGTCATCGTCGCAGCCGGCGAGAAGGGCGGCAAGGAGGCCCTCGCCCGCCTGCGCAAGCTGGCCACGGCCGAGATCGAGCGAATCAGCACCGCTGCCAAGGAGCGCCTTGCGCGCGAGGAGACGGCGACCGAGCAGAAGGTCACCGACCTCACCGCGTCCATGCAGGACACCCTCGCCCACAAGCGCGAGGAGCTCGCCCAGCAGGCCCAGGGCCAGAAGGACGAGCTGCGCAAGCAGCGCGAGGAGATCGAGTCCCTCAAGCCGCTGATGACGATCGGCGAGATGGAGTTCCGCCAGCTCGACGAGAAGTACGGCTCCGGCGCCCGCACGGGGCGCATCCTGTGGGCCGGCATGGGCGCCGAGGCGGTCCGCGACATCATCGTCCGGATGGACCTCGAGGAGCTCGCCCGGTCGCTCCACGCGGAGGTCCGGACCAGCTCCGGCCAGCGCCGCAAGAAGGCGATCAAGCGGCTGCGCCTCATCGAGGCGTTCCGCCGCTCCGGCAACCGACCCGAGTGGATGATCCTGTCGGTGCTGCCGGTCATCCCGCCCGACCTGCGCCCGATGGTCCAGCTTGACGGCGGCCGCTTCGCCACCTCCGACCTCAACGACCTCTACCGCCGCGTGATCAACCGGAACAACCGGCTCAAGCGGCTCCTCGAGCTCGGCGCACCCGAGATCATCATCCGCAACGAGAAGCGGATGCTCCAGGAGGCGTGCGACGCCCTCATCGACAACGGGCGCCGCGGACGGGCGATTGCCGGCACCGGCAACCACCGCCTCAAGAGCCTGTCCGACATGCTCAAGGGCAAGCAGGGCCGGTTCCGCCAGAACCTGCTCGGCAAGCGCGTGGACTACTCCGGCC
>JAJYMP010000519.1 GCA_021786915.1 Chloroflexota bacterium | reverse complement strand
ACGACCTCAGCAGCCTGCGGATCCTGGGGACCGTGGGCGAGCCGATCAACCCCGAGGCCTGGCTGTGGTACCACGCGACGATCGGCGGCGGCAGGTGCCCGGTTGTCGACACCTGGTGGCAGACCGAGACCGGGATGATCCTGATCACCCCGCTGCCAGGCGTGACCACGCTCCGGCCGGGCTCGGGCACCGTTCCGTTCCCCGGCGTGTCGGCCAAGGTGGTCGACGCCGACGGCAAGGAGGTGACCAACGGCTCGGGTGGCGGCTACCTCGTCCTCACCCGGCCCTGGCCGGCGATGCTCCGCGGCATCTACAAGGACCCCGAGCGGTTCATGACCACGTACTGGCGGCGCTTCCCGGGCATGTACTTCGCCGGCGATGGCTGCAAGGTGGACGCCGAGGGCTACTTCTGGCTCCTGGGCCGCGTCGACGACGTGATGAAGGTGTCCGGCCACCGGATCAGCACCACCGAGGTCGAGTCCGCCCTGGTCGACCACCACTCGGTCGCCGAGGCCGCCGTGGTGGGCCGCTCCGACCCGATCACCGGCGAGGCCATCTCGGCGTTCGTCATCCTCAAGTCGCATATCGAGCCGAGCGAGGCGCTCGCGAACGAGCTGCGCGAGCACGTGGCCGAGAAGATCGGGCACATCGCGCGGCCCAAGCAGCTGCTGTTCACTCCCGAGCTGCCGAAGACGCGGTCCGGGAAGATCATGCGGCGGCTGCTGCGCGACATCGCCGAACACAGGCCGCTTGGTGACGTCACCACCCTCGCAGACTCCGGCATCGTGGAGACGATCCGCGAGAAGGCCGGCGCCGGCGAGGCCGAGTAGGGGCTCCGAACGCACGACGCTCCGCGGGGTCGACGGAGCGTCGGATGGTCGCGAGAGGCACGGAGGTATCCGTGAGCGCCGGCATGTCGCCGCATGCGCCGCGGAGAAAGGAGTGAGGCGTGGCTCAGGCCCAATCGGCACCCAAGGAGGCGAACCCGGCTCCGCTGGGTTTGGCGGGATTCGCGCTCACCACGTTCGTCCTGTCGCTGGCGAACATGGGGGTCATCGGCGGTAGCTCGGTCCAGGTCGTGGTGGCGCTGGCGCTCGGGTACGGCGGGCTCGCCCAGTTCTGCGCCGGGATGTGGGAGTTCAAGAACGGCAACACGTTCGGGGCGACCGCGTTCAGTTCGTTCGGAGCCTTCTGGCTCAGCTACGCGTTCTTCGTCTGGTTCTTCGCGGCGAACATGAAGCCTGAGGACGCGGCCGGCGCGGTCGGCACCTTCCTCCTGGCGTGGGGCATCTTCACGTTCTACATGTGGATCGCGACGCTCAAGCACCCGCGCACGGTCATGATCATCTTCCTCCTGCTGTGGATCACGTTCCTGCTCCTCGCGATCGCCGAGTACAGCGGCAACGGCACCATCAAGCAGGTCGGCGGCTTCGTGGGCCTCCTGACCGCGATCGCGGCCTGGTACGCCTCTGCTCGCGCGGTCATCAACGATTCCTTCGGCCGGGAGGTGCTGCCCGGCTGACCCACCATCAGGCCCGTCGCGGGCCAGGCTGTCCGCAATTGATGACGCCCGGGCGGCAGGCCGCCCGGGCGTCCGGCATCACGACTCCGGGCGGCGGCCGCCGGGCGCGCTAGACTCGCGCCGACCCGCCCCCGTAGCTCAGCGGATAGAGCGGCCGCCTTCTAAGCGGTTGGTCGCAGGTTCGATTCCTGCCGGGGGCGCCACCACAGCCGGAGGCCCGCAGCCTCGAGGGGGGCGTCGGCCCCGATCCCGTCACCTGGAACCGGAGCCTCCGTGAACGCCTTCCTCCTCGCGCTCGGCGTCGTCTTCCTCGCTGAGCTCGGCGACAAGAGCCAGCTCATGGCGCTGGCGTTCGCCGCCCGCTACCGCGCCATGACGGTCCTCGTCGCCGTCTCGATCGCGACTCTGCTGGTCCACGCCGGCTCGGTCCTGCTGGGGCGGGTGTTCGCGCTCGCCCTGCCGACGAACGTGATCCTGGTCGTGGCAGGCCTCGCGTTCTTCGGCTTTGCCGCCTGGACGATCCGAGGCGACAGGCTCGGCGAGCAGGAGGAGGAGCGAGCGCAGCAGTCCGGGCGCTGGGCGCTGGTCACCATCGGCACGGCCTTCTTCCTGGCCGAGCTGGGCGACAAGACGATGCTCGCGACGATGGCGCTCGCGACGACCGAGGAGCCCATCGGGACCTGGCTGGGCTCGACGGTCGGCATGGTCGCGGCCGACGCGATCGCGATCGCCATCGGCTCGCTGCTGGGGACCCGGCTGCCGGAGCGCGCGATCAAGGTGCTGGCCGCCGGTGCGTTCGTCGTCTTCGGCGTCCTCCTCGTGGCGGAGGGCCTCGGGCTGCTCCCGCGCTGAGGCTGGCGGCGCCTGCCGGAGCCTGCGACGAAACCGCCACGGGGCTGCCCGGCGAACTCCCCGTGCTCGTATCGCCGCAGCGTTATGGTTCGTGCGGGACGAGGACCGCTCGGGAGTGAAGGCATGCACCGTGATATCGCAGCGCTGATCGATCGTCAGGAGGGCTGGGCTCGTCCGCTCGGCGACTGGGCACAGCCGATCCTCGCCCGCCTGCTCCACGAGGGCGGACGACGCCCGATCAAGGACGTCCTCAACGGCACCTGGCTGGGCCACCCGGTCCACCCCGCCGTCACTGATGTGCCCGTGGGCGCGATGACGCTGGCTGTCCTGTTCGACACGACCGGACGCGACGGAGCGGCAGACGTGGCAGTGGCCGTGGGCATTGCGGGCATGGTTGCCTCGGCGGTGACCGGGGCGTCCGACGCGGTCGACGCCTACGGGCGGGCTCGAACGCACGCGACCGTGCACGCGACGCTGATGTCCGCGAGCGCCGGCGTGTACCTCCTGTCCGGGCTCCTGCGCCTCGGTCCGAGGGCGGCGCGGCCGCTCGCCCGGCTCTTGGGCTGCGTGGGCT
>JAJYMP010000312.1 GCA_021786915.1 Chloroflexota bacterium | reverse complement strand
AGCGGCGCGCCCGGGAGATCGGCTACCAGGTCGAAGTCGACGAGGGCAAGCTCTCGTACACCCCGGCGCCCCAGGCCTCCGATGCCCCGGCGGAGGGCGACCTCCAGTCCACCAACCCGCTCCAGCTGGTCCTGGGCCAGGAGCTCCTCGAGTTCCACCCGCGCCTGTCCTCGGCCGAGCAGGTGGGCGACGTCACCGTCCGCGGCTGGGACATGGCCAACAAGCAGGCCGTCGTGGGGCGGGCGCAGGCAGCCGCCGGCTCCGCGTCGCTCCAGGACAGCCCGGCCAGCCTCGCCCAGGTCTTCGGCAACCCCACGTTCACCAGCGTGGACCGGCCCCTGGTGGACCAGACGAGCGTGGACGCCACGGCGAAGGCGATCGCCAACCGGATCGGCTCGGCCTTCGCCGAGGCGGTGGGGACCGCCAGGGGCAACCCGGCGCTGAAGGCCGGGGCCGCCGTGAGCATCGCCGGCGTCGCGGCCGAGTTCGCCGGCCGGTACGTGATCGGCAGCGCGCAGCACCTGTTCCATCGTGACGGCTACCGGACCAGGTTCACCGTGTCCGGGCAGCTTGACCGCTCGATGCTGGGCCTCGCGACCGCCGGGCTCTCGCTCCGGCCCGACGAGTCGCCGGTGCACGGCGTCGCCATCGCGCTGGTGACCAACAACGACGACCCCCAGGAGCTGGGCCGGGTCAAGATCAAGCTCCCCTGGCTTGCTGACGGCTACGAGTCCGACTGGACGCGCGTGGCCTCGCTGGGCGCGGGCCCCGATTCGGGTGCCGTCTGGCTGCCGCAGGTCAACGACGAGGTGCTCGTCGCGTTCGACCACGGCGACATGCGCCGGCCGTATGTGATCGGCAGCCTGTGGAACGGCCAGGACAAGCCGCCGCTGGGCGACGGGCTGTTCGACAACGGCTCGGTGAAGCGGCGCGGCTTCGTCTCGCGGAAGGGCCACAAGATCGTGCTGTTCGACGACGACGGGGACTCCGGGATCGCCCTGATCAGCGCCGGCGGCGGCTACAAGGTGGCCCTCAACGAGTCGGACACCAAGATCCACCTCAAGTCGGACGGCACCATCGAGATCGAGTCCACGCAGGACGTGACGATCAAGTCGTCGGCGGGCATCTCCATCGAGGCCGACGGCCAGCTCAAGCTCAAGGGCTCGGGCGGCGTGAAGATCGACGGGAGCTCGGGCGTGGACATCGACGGCGCCACGATCACGCTGAACTGATGGGAGGCCGACTGTGAGCCAGGCGTTCATCGGGCGCGGCTGGGCCTTCCCGGTCGAGACTGACGCGACCGGCGGGATCCGCCTGGTGGGCGACGAGGCGGAGATCGAGCAGAGCATCCGCCTGATCCTCTCGACCGCGCCCGGCGAGCGCCCCATGCGCCCGGAGTTCGGCTGCGCCATCCACGACTACGTCTTCGACCCCGCCGACGCCCGGACTGCGCTCCGCCTGGCGTCGGCCGTGCGCGACTCGCTTCGGCGCTGGGAGCCGCGCGTGGACGTCCTCGACGTGGCGGTCGACCGCCACCCCACCGAGCCCGACGCCCTGCTGCTCGACATCCGCTACACGACGTCCGACCGCAACAACCCCCGCAATCTCGTCTTCCCGTTCTACGTCATCCCCGGCGAGGGCTGATCCCCCGCCCTGCCACGCAGGAGCGACACGACGATGGCGCTGCCCCTCCCGAACCTCGACGACCGGCGGTTCCAGGACCTGGTCGACGACGCCAAGCGCCAGGTCGCGCGCCGCTCGCCCTCGTGGACCGACCACAACGTCTCCGACCCGGGCGTCACGCTGATCGAGCTGTTCGCGTTCATGACCGACCAGGTCGTGTACCGGCTCAACCGCGTGCCGGACCGCCAGTACGTCGCGTTCCTCGAGCTCCTCGGCGTCAAGCTGTTCCCGCCGACGGCCGCGCGCACGCAGGTGACGTTCTGGCTCACAGCCCCCCAGCCATCCACGGTGAAGATCCCGATCTCCACGCAGATCGCCACGGTCCGCACGGAGAGCGAGACCGCGACGGTCTTCGAAACGGTCGCCGACCTGCCGATCGTCGCGTGCAGCCTCTCGAAGCTCCGCTCCCAGATCGACGGTCGCACCTTCCACGACCACGACGAGACCCTGGCCATGGGCCAGCGGTTCACCTGCTTCGACGAGACGCCGGCCGCCGGCAACGCCCTGTATGTCGGCCTGTCGGAGGCCGTCCCGTCGTGCGCGGTCACGCTCCGCTTCGAGTGCTCCATCGAGGGCGTCGGCGTGGACCCGCTGCGGCCGCCGCTGGCGTGGGAGGCCTGGGACGGCGACGAGTGGATCGCCTGCGAGGTGGACCACGACGACACCGGAGGCCTCAACCGCAACGGCGACGTCGTGCTCCACGTCCCGCGGTCGCACGCGGCCTCGATCATCGACCGGCAGCGCGCCGGGTGGATCCGCGCTCGGGTCACCGAGCCCGAGGACGGCGTGCCGCGGTACAGCTCCTCGCCCATGATCGGCAAGCTGGTCGCGTTCACCTGCGGCGGGACCGTCGACGTGGCGAACGCCGAGCGCGTGGACACAGACGACCTGGGCGTGTCCGAGGGCGTGCCCGGCCAGCGCCTGGCGCTCCGCCGGAGGCCCGTGGTTCCGGGCACGGCGCCGCTCGTGCTCGAGGTCGCCCCCGACGGCGAGGACTGGGTCGAGTGGCAGCCGGTCGACGACTTCTCCGACTCCGGCCCGCACGACCTGCACTTCGTGCTCGACCCGGTGGCGGGCGTGGTTGAGCTCGGGCCAGCCGTGCGCCTCGCGGACGGCACGCTCGAGCGGCATGGCGCGGTCCCGCCCAAGGGCGCCCGCCTTCGGATCCGCGGCTACCACACCGGCGGCGGCGAGCGTGGCAACGTGGCGGCACGGGCGATCTCGGTGCTGCGCTCGTCCATTCCGTACGTGGGGCGGGTGGAGAAC
>JAJYMP010000543.1 GCA_021786915.1 Chloroflexota bacterium | reverse complement strand
GGACCACACCACGACGGATAGCACCCTCCGCATCCTGCAGCACCTGCGCGCGGAGGTCCCGTCGGTCGGCTGTGCGGTCCAGGCGGCGCTCCGTCGCACCCAGGATGACGTGCGGTCGCTTGCGACCAGCGGAAGCCGCGTCAGGCTTACCAAGGGCGCCTATCGCGAGCCCGCTGAGCTGGCGCATGAACGGGCCGCGGATGTCGACGCGGCGTACGTGAGCGCCCTCGAGATCCTCATGCACAGCGATGCCCGTCCCCTCGTCGCCACGCACGACCCGGCGCTCGTGGCCGCAGCGATCCGCCTGGCGCGAGAGGCGGCCCGTCCGCTTGCGTCATTCGAGGTGCAGATGCTCTACGGCATCCGTCCCGCAGAGCAGCGCCGCCTCGTGGCAGAGGGTCTCGACGTCCGCGTCTACGTCGCCTACGGCGTCGAGTGGTACGGCTACGTGATGCGCCGCCTCGCAGAACGTCCAGCGAATCTGGGTCTTTTCGTGCGCGCCCTGGTCTCCAGGGGCTGAGGCGATGATGTCCGTATCCGCCGCGCTCGTCGTCCGCAATGCCCGTATCTTCGACGGGACCAACGAGGACCTCGTCGAGGCTGACATCCGCATCGACGCCGGCCGCATCGTCGAGATCGGAACGGTGTCCCGCAGCGACCTTCCGACGCTCGATGCCGCCGGGAGCGTCGTCACGCCGGGATTGATCGACTGCCATTTCCACGCCTACGGGATCAGCCTCGACCTGCTCGAGCTGGAGGGCAGCCGGCCCAGCTATGTGGCCCTCAAGGGTGCCACCCGGCTGACACGGGCCCTGCGGCGCGGCTTCACCACGGTCCGTGATCCCGCGGGAGGCGACATCGGACTCGCCCGCGCCATCGACGAGGGCCTGGTTGCCGCACCGAACTACTTCTACTCGGGCCCCGCGCTCAGCCAGACGGGCGGACACGGCGACGGGCGGCCGGCGCACCTGCATCTGGAGGCCGGCGGGCATCATGGCGTCGAGGTCGTCGATGGCGTGGAACCGCTCCGCATCGCCGTCCGCGACCGCCTCCGGACCGGCGCCCACCTCATCAAGATCATGGCGTCCGGGGGTGTCGTCTCGCCGACGGACCCGATCCGCATCCCGCAGTACAGTGCCGAGGAGATCCGGGTGGTCGCCGACGAGGCCGCCAGGCGTGGCGCGTACGTGGCCGCGCACGCCTACTCTCCGGAGGCCATCAGCCACGCGGTCACGAACGGCGTGCGGTCGATCGAGCACGGCAACCTGCTGGACGACGCAACGGCGCGCCTCATGGCCGAGTACGGCACCGTGCTGATCCCGACGCTCGTGACGTATCGGGCCATGGCCGAGCACGGGAAGGAGCTCGGGATGGCGTCGGTGGGGCTGGAGAAGAACGCCGTTGTGCTTGAGGCGGGCATGACCGCCATCGATCGGGCGACGCGAGCCGGCGTCCTCGTCGGCTTTGGCACTGACCTCATGGCCAGCCTTGAGAGCGAGCAGCTGCGGGGGCTGGAGGTCCAGCACGAGGTGCAGGGGACCCTGGAGCTCCTGCGGAGTGCGACCTCGCGCAATGCCACAATCCTGGGCGACAACCGATACGGGCGGATCGCCATCGGCGCCCCCGGGGACCTGCTGGTCCTCGGGGGCGACCCGTTCCTCACGCCCAGCGTGCTGTGGCAGCCGGCCCCGGGTCGCCGTGTCGTGAAGGCCGGCGTCGTGGTGGCATGAGGACGGAGGGAGCCGCAATGCATGACGAGACCAGGGGGATCCGTGCTCGACCGTGATCGCCTGATCGTCGACCGTCATAAGGGCGGTCCGCCCGTCAAGGGCGAGAGCCTCCGCGAGCAGATCGTGAGCTCGCTCCGCTGGGCGATCTTCATGGGAAAGCTGCCTCCGGAAGACCACTTCTCCGTACCGATCCTCGCCGAGCAGTTCGGCGTGTCACCCACGCCGGTGCGCGAGGCCGTGCTGGACCTCGTCCAGCAGGGGTTGGTCGTCGCGCTGCCGAACCGAGGCTTCAAGGTCGTGGCGCCGTCGATGGAGTACCTCCGGCAGGCCATGCAAGTGCGGCGCCTCCTGGAGATACCCACGATGCGGGCCATCTCGGCGACGGTCTCGCCGGAGGAGATCGAGCCCATCCGGCGGCTGGCGGACGCGATCCTGCGCTTTGCCCAGGAGGGCGATCTCAAGCACTTCGTCGAGGCGGACTACGAGTTCCACTGGCAGCTGACGGGTCTGTGCGGCAATCGCATCCTCACCGAGGTGATCGAGGACCTGCGGTCCAGGGCTCGCGTCGTAGCGATCCCGGCGATCGCCCGCCTCGGCGTGATCACCGAGACCGCCAAGGAGCACCTGGACCTGCTGACCGCGATGATCGAGCGCGACCTGGACGCAGTCGAGCGGGTGACGCTCGCCCACATGGATCGCACATTTGAGGGGCTGAAGGCTGCCGCCCGCAGCATGCCCCAGTCGTGAGCTGACGGTCGGCTCAGCGGGACGATCGCGAGAGCGCATCGCGTGGTCTTGACGCGCTCCGCTCGAAGACCGCCTCGGCGATCGCGTGCCAGTCGGAGGGTCGCGAGGACGAGCCCCTTCTCACTGCGAGGCGTTCCAACTGGTCGAGCCGGCCGACCATCGCCGGTACCCGATCGCCGAATCCCGACTACTCATTGCGTTGAGTAGTCTTGCTCACGCCGTCGAGCCGGCCGACCGCTGGGTCGCGTTCGCTGATCGAGTGGCTCCGCCGGATTGGAGCGTGGGGTCCCGCTGGCAACGCTGGGACCCTCATCTCCATACGCCCTGGACGCTGATAAACGATCAGTTCGGCGGCGACTGGGATGCTTTCTTGAAGTTGGTCCTCCACTTCGGTACAGTAAGCTTCCCGTGTGGCCTCAGAGACGCCTCGCGGCGGCGTCGACTACCCGCGCACCGATGCCGAGCTGCTGAGC
>JAJYMP010000105.1 GCA_021786915.1 Chloroflexota bacterium | reverse complement strand
CACGATTCACGCTCAGGCCCCCCATGGTTCCGAACTGGGGACGCACGAGACGGACCAGCCGGGTGTTCTGGGCGTGATCGGGCGGCCGCTGTTGACCGCCCCCCTGGGTAGGGCACGGGTAGGCCCGGACGGTCGGAGCGCGCGCCGTAGACGTCGTGGCAGTGGTGCCGCTCCGAGCGGCAGAGCCATCGCCGATTCCGAGGGTCGGAGTCGGAGCCGCCCAGCGAGTGCGGGATGACGTGGTCGCGCTGAATGCAGCGCACGTCGGTGCACCCGCACGCGACGCACCGAGCGCCCGGAAGAGCGGCGCGACGTTCGAGGCGATGGGCCGGACCGTAGCCCCTCTGCGCCTCCGTCCGTCTGTGACGCTGGCACCGTCCGCGGCCGCCCGGGATGGCGGGATACGGGCAGCGAGGCTCGAGGCAGGCGGTCGGCACGGCGTGCGGCATCAGGCGGCCGCCTTGCTGCGATGCGGCCGACAGCGGAGGCTGCAGAACCGCTGGCCCGGCTGGCCGGCGAAGGTCCGGATGCACGTCGGGCAGACGAGCTGCCGCGTCCTGTGCTGGGCCGGGGTCCGGCGCTTCGCAGCCCGTCGGCACTCGGGCGAGCAGAGCGACCATGCGCGGGCGACGAACGTCCTCCCGCAGACACGGCAGACCTTCGGGATGCTCGACAGACGGCGGGCACGCCAGGCGCGGGCGTAGTGCCGAGCACACAGCCCCACGGCCACGGTCCGGCGGTCGCAGCCGGCGACCGTGCAGGTGCTCACGACTGGGCCTGCCTGCGGTACGCGCGAAGCTGAGCCGGCCCGGGGTCGCCGGTTCGGCGCACGCGCTGGTAGTGGCCGGCGCAGTAGTCGCCCTGCGAGACGGGGCGGCCGCAGTCCGGGACCGTGCAGACGATCGGGCGCGGGGCGTACAGGGCGAGACCAGGACTGACGTAGCCCGTGTGATGAGGCGCCTTCTTCTCGCGGTTTGTCATGGTAGAGGTGCCAAGGGTCGGCTGGGAGTCTTCGGCTTGGGCACGGGCACGCTGGTCGGTATCCCCCCTACCCATGGGCGTCGTGCCGCCTGCTCCGGATGGGGCGCGTGGCGCTCGGCCCACGCGCGCCGGAGTTGCTCGCGATCCGCGGGCGTCGGCTCGACGGCCAGTCGGATCCTGACCTGATCGGCACCGGGGAGGCTCGCCAGGCACCTGGCATGGACGGACGGACGGCAGACGTGGAACGTCACGGACGGTCCCGCGACCCACGCACACTCGAGCATCTCGGCGACTGGACGCACCAGGAGGCAGGCGCGGCACTTGACTGCTCTGGTCATGCGATGTCCTCCCCGAAGATGTCGACCGCAGCTTGGACGGCCGCAGGGACCTCGCCGGGCGCCCCGAAGATGCGTTCCTCCGAAGCCCCTACCCCGTAGGGGCGGAGGAACCTTTCGGACGAACCTGGCGAGGGTGGATCGCCCGTGCTCGGAGGCGTTTCCTCCAATCCCTCCAGGAGCCCACCGGACGAAAGTGCGTACCGATACGGATTGCCCTTGTGTCCGGCGCCGCTGCGCGCGATGGCCCCACCGGAGAGCAACTCGGCGACCGCGGTCTGGACGGTGGTCGGCTTCGCGCCAGAGGCAGCCATCGCGGCGGCCTCGAGCTGAACACGGGTCAGCGCCTCGCCGCCCTCGAGCGCGTCCAGGACGGCGCCGCGGGCCTCGGACAGCGCGAACGCGACCTCGTCGCCGAGCGCCACGTAGCCGGCATCCGTCAACTCGATCACGAGCTCGGGCGGCGTCTCGTCGAACCGCGACAGCGCCGTCAGGGTGCGGATCGTGGGGCGCTGCGCGTCGACCTTGCGCGCGAGGCGCAGCACGACGTCGACGGCACCGGTGAACGCGGACGAACCCCGCGCGCTGTCGCCGACCTCGCCGCCCATCTTCCGCTCGTGCCGCACCACGATCACGGCCAGGTCGTCGCTCATCCCCTCCTGAACGGGCGCGATCGCCTCGAGCGCAGCGCCCGCGTCGTTCTCGGCGTCGCCCCGGATCCCGGCGAACGCCGGGAGCGTGTCGATCACGAGCAGCACGGCGCCGATGCGACGGCACTCCGCGAACGCCGCGGCGACGACGTCCGGCCAGGGCGTACCGCGGGCATCGCGCCAGCTGAGGATCGAGAGGTCGGCTCGGTTGGCCAGTCCGGTCCGGTGGAGCGCGGCACGGAGCGAGGCGCCCGGCTGCTCGGTGAGGAACACAACTGGGCCGCCCGAGGTCGCATGGCCGAGGAACGGCGCCCGATTGACCAGGGCGGCGACCAGGTACAGGAGCCAGGTCGTCTTGCCGGCCGCCTTCGCCTTACCGACGAGCTCCACCAGGCAGCCGAACGGGACGTATCCGAAGAGCGCCCAGCGGGGCGATTCGGGCAGCGTGGCGACGAACTCCCGGGCGGTCCGGAAGGGCAGCGCATTCATTCCTCCGGACGGCACGTCGGCACCGGAGGAATGCACGAGCGGAAGCGCCAGGACCTCGGCCGCGCCCCGTCCGTCGACGAGGAAGTCGGCCGCGTCGCCGTGCTCGGGAGCGTCCGCCCACTCGACCACCGCGACCGATGCCGCGACCTCGCGGAGGGCGAGCTCGATCCGCTCCATGTGCCGCTCGCCGACCTCGTCGTGATCGGGCCACAGGCGAACCGCTCGGCCGCGGAGGGCCTCGAGCGCCACGGGCCCGGGCGTGCCGGCGGCCCCCGTGACGGTCCCGAGCGCCAGGAGGCCCGCCCTCGCCAGCGCGTCGGCCGCCTTCTCTCCCTCGGTCAGGTAGACCGGATCCGCCGGCCGCCGCGCGAGCGTCTCGCAGCGATACAGCGGCAACCCCTCGAGCGGACGTCCCGCCAGGCCCCGAGTGCCGTCCGGTAGGCGCCACCAGAGCCGCTTGCCGGTGCCCGGGGCATCCCGCCGGACGTGCTCGGCGACCACC
>JAJYMP010000669.1:1139-2964 GCA_021786915.1 Chloroflexota bacterium | reverse complement strand
GGGCCTCACGCGTCAATGGTGCGCGCCGAGCAACGATCCGCGCAACAGACCCGAGCGATCTTATATGGACTCTTGCGCCCTCTCTGAACTCAGGACCGGCTCACCAGCCCCCGGATGGGAAGCCCTGAGGGTTGCTGATTGGTAGCTACGAGCTTCGGTGTGGCGTGCCTCACCTGCGACCGGTCTCGTCGGCTACCATCAGTCCGATGGAGGAGCGGAGGACACTCGCGGCAGCCGGCCTGTTCGCCGGCATTGGCGGCATCGAGCTGGGTCTCGGCGCTGCCGGTCACCGGACCTCCATGCTCTGCGAGATCGACCCGCACGCCTCACGCGTCCTCCAGGCGCACTTCCCCAAGATCCCGCTCGAACCCGACGTGCGCCGCATCGACGCGCTGCCCGCCGACGTCGACCTGGTCGTCGCTGGCTTCCCGTGCCAAGACCTCAGCCAAGCCGGGCGGACGGCAGGGATCAACGGCGGCCGCTCCGGCCTTGTGTCTCAGGTCTTCCGACTCATCGAGGGCGCGGCCGAGCGCCCGCGCTGGCTCCTCCTCGAGAACGTGTCCTTCATGCTCCACCTCGACCGCGGCCAGGGAATGCGCTACCTGACGTCCGAGCTGGAGCGAATGGGGATGCGTTGGGCTTACCGCGTCGTGGACTCGCGGGCGTTCGGCCTCCCGCAGCGCCGCCAGCGCGTCCTGCTCCTGGCCTCGAGCGTGGCTGATCCCGGCCCACTGCTGTTCGAGCAGGAGGCCGGTGAGCCGGTGGAGCAAGAGTACGAGGGCAAGGCCAACGGCTTCTACTGGACCGAAGGCCTGCGCGGGCTCGGATGGGCGGTGGACGCCGTGCCGACGCTCAAGGGCGGCTCGACGATCGGCATCCCGTCCGGCCCGGCGATCTGGCTGCCCGACGGCCGCATCGTCACCCCGGGCATCCGCGCCCAGGAGCGGCTCCAGGGGTTCGAGCCCGACTGGACGCTGCCGGGCGTGCTCGGCGAGAAGCGGCACGGCCCGCGCTGGAAGATGGTCGGCAACGCCGTGAGCGTGCCCGTCGCGCGGTGGATCGGCGAGCGGCTCGCGCTTGAGCCGGCCGCCGCGGAGTACCCGACCTCGCCGCTGGCCGATGGAGCGCCCTGGCCTCGCGCCGCCCAGGGAGGCCCAGGCATGGCCCGCGAGGCCGTCGACCGCTCGATGTGGCCGATCCGCACGCCCAGGCCGCACCTGGTGGACTTCCTCGAGGGCGATGCGACGCCGCTCTCGGTGAAGGCCTGCGACGGCTTCCTCTCGCGTGCGGCCAGGAGCGGGCTCAACTTCCCGCCGGGCTTGCTCGACGCGATCCGCGCCCACCGCGCCGCGCCTGGGCCGCGGTCATGCGCGGCTTGCCGGACTCCTTCTCCAGGCGGCCCCCTGCTGACAACTTGAAAACCGCAGGGCCTTCGCGCCCCGTGGGTTCGAATCCCACCCTCTCCGCCAGATCGAGCAACGATTCGAGCAATCTATCTGGTTGAACCCGCTCCTGCGATCGCGTCTCCCAGCCGGTTGGCCGCCGCCCGGTCCTGAACCTCGCTGGCGAGGGCGTAGTGTCGGGCCATGTCCGTCGTGGAATGACCCAGCCGCGCCATACGGGCATCCTCCGCGACGCCGGCCGCCCGCATGAGCGTGGCGCTCGTTCCGCGGAGGTCATGGAACCGACGCCTTGGAACCGAAGTGAAAATTTGAGTTGCCTGATTTATGATATGTAACTGCAAGCAGCCGCACCACGCGGGCGTGGCGGAATCGGCAGACGCACCGGACTTGATCGAAATTTGAGTGCCCACCGGGAAACCGGC
>JAJYMP010000669.1:0-1129 GCA_021786915.1 Chloroflexota bacterium | reverse complement strand
ATGGAACCGACGCCTTGGAATGCTCGCCGCGTCGCAGGCGGCGTGGAACAGCCGCAGCACTTCCGACTGGTGGATCGGTCGACCCCGCGGGGTGACGAACACGTGCCCGAAGTGCGTCCACTCGGGGGTCCGCTCGGCCATCATGCGCCGGCGGTGTTCCTCGAGAACGGCGGCCGTCGCAGGGTCGATCGCGACACGGGCGATGGCGCGGGCGGCCTTCGGCAGAGTGCGGACCCATGATCCCACGGGCTTGCGGCCTTCCCGCCGCGCTGCCTCGCGCTCCATCGCGCTGATGAGCCGCTGGATCTGGGCGCTGACCGTGATCGTCGTCCCGTCGAGATCATCCCAGGCGAGGCCCAGCAACTCGCCCTGGCGCAGCCCGGTCACGATCGCCAGCCGCCAGAGGGCGTGGAGCCGGTCGCCGCGGGTGGCGTCGAGCAACGTCCGAACCTCGGCCAGCGTGAGCGGCGCCGCAATGTTGCCGCGGGCCCGTGGCAGCTCCACGGCGGCCGCCGGGTTGTAGGCCAGGAGGCGCTGCCTGACGGCGACGTTGAGGGCACGGCGCAGCACGGCGTGATGATGGAGCACAGTCCGTGGCGAACCGGGGTCGGCGTCGAGCCACGCCTGGACGCGGCGACCGGTGACAGCGGCGAGCTTGAGCGTGCCAAGCGCCGGGATGATGTGCCGCTCCACGATGAGCCCGTAGTGATCGAGAGTGCGCGGCCGGACCCGCTGGTTGCGAGCATCACGGAGTCCCGCGATCCACGAGCGGAGCCAGGCCGCGAGCGTCTGCCGCGTGGGGTCGAGGTCGAGCTCGCGGGCCTCGACGAGCTGCTTTCGGATGCGCTCGGCCTCGCGGGGCGTCCGGGCAGTCCGCCAGACGCGCCGGCCGTCCGCCATCGTGACCGCGATCCGGAAGCGCGTCCCATCCTTGATCGGGACGATTGTCCCCTGACCCTTCTCCCTCGATTGGCCCATCGGAATCGGCATCGTACTCCCCCATGAGCAGCCGATCCACGGCGGCACGCGGGATCAGCACGACCCGGACCCCGGCAATCCGCGGGAGGTAGCCCCGCGTCACCATGCGCCGCACGGTCACATCGGACACGCGGAGCAGCCGAGCGACCTC
>JAJYMP010000395.1 GCA_021786915.1 Chloroflexota bacterium | reverse complement strand
GCCCGACGTTGACCGCCCGGCCGATGAGATCGGGCACCGTGACGACGCAGGCCGTCCACACGAGCGCCGACGCGAGCGAGGCGCCTTCGACCCACCAGTGGCCGCGCATCGACCGGACGAGGAACTCCCAGCCCGCCCTGTCGCCGCGGTGACCGCCACTCGTGTCGCTTCGCCCCGCCGCCCGCAGCCCCGGCTCGACGTCGCGCTCGACTACGCGAGCGCCGGACTCGTGGACGATGCCATCGCCGTCCTCGGGCCGCTCCTCCCGCCCGACCCCGCGGCGACGCCAATCCACCCGATGGTCTTCTACGCCCTGGGCTGGCTTGAGACGCAGCGAGGCGACGCCGAGGCGGCGCGCCGCTTCTTCCAGATGGCGGGACGGATGCCTGCCGACTACTGCTTTCCGTCCCGGCTGGAGGAGATCGCGATCCTCGAGGCGGCCCAGCAGGCCAATCCTGCGGACGCCAGGGCGCCGTACTACCTGGGGAACCTGCTGTATGACCGCCGCCGGTACGACCACGCGATCCGCCAGTGGAAGCGGGCGCGACAGCTCGATCCGAACTTCCCGACCGTCCACCGCAACCTCGGGATCGCCGAGTACAACGTTCGACGGCGACCCGCACGAGCACGCGCGGCCTACGTGCGCGCGCTCCGGGCGGCACCGGACGATGCCCGGGTGCTCTACGAGTTCGACCAGCTCCGCAAGCGGTTGAACGAGCCACCGGCCGGGCGGCTCGCCTTCCTGCAGCGCCGCCGAGCGATCGTGGATGAGCGCGACGACCTGACGATCGAGTACGTGGCCCTGCTCAACCTCGCCGGCCGACATGACGACGCGCTGGCGATCCTGTCCGGTCGGCGGTTCCACCCCTGGGAGGGCGGCGAGGGACTCGTCTCCGGCCAATGGGTGACGACGAATCTGGCGCTCGGACGCGCGGCGCTCGAGGTGGGCCAGGCCGATGAGGCGCGGCGGCGGCTTGAAGCTGCGACGCGGTACCCGAGGAACCTCGGTGAGGGTAAGCACCTCCTCACGCCCGAGAACGAGGTCCACTATGCGCTCGGTCTGGCGTGGCGGACATCGGATGATATGAACCGAGCGAAGATGTGGTTCGCCCGAGCAGCCGAGCCGCAGGGCGATCCGCGGTCACCGGTCGCGGAGCCGATCTACTGGCGGGCCGTCGCCCTGCGGGCGCTCGGCGCAGAGGAAGACGCGCGCCGTCTGCTACGCGTGCTGCGCCGAGCTGCGCGCACCCGGCTGGACGAAACCGTGCGTATCGACTACTTCGCGACTTCGCTGCCGACCCTCCTCGTATTCGAGGACGACCTGGTGCTCCGTAACCGAATCGAGTGCCGCTACCTCGAGGGGCTCGCGCTCCTTGGGCTGGGCCGTCGTACCGTCGCGCGGGCCGCGTTCGACGACGTACTCGCCCTCGACGCAGCCCATGCCGGTGCCGCCCGGGCCCGGAGGGCGCTGTCACGGGCGACGGGGCTCGGGGCATGAACAGCGAGGGTCGGCTCCGAGTCGGGGGAGAGAGGCTGGCGATCACGGTGGAGCCTGGTCGGGGCGGGCGGATCACCAGCCTCCTCGATCGCCAGACGGGGCGCGAGTGGCTGGTCCCGACACCGCCCGGCTGCCCGCTCCCGGAGCCCGGCGACGCCTACGGCGGCGATCACGCCGCCGGTTGGGACGAGTGCTTCCCGAACATCGCTCCCGGCTTTCATCCCGACCCCGAGTGGAGCGATCGGCCACTCCTCGACCATGGCGAGGTCTGGTGCCGGCCATGGTCTGCCCGATGTAGCGCTGAGCGCATCGTCACGCGCATCGAGGGTCTGCATTACCCGTACCGGCTCGAGCGCGCGATCGCGGTGCGCGGATCTTGCGCGGCGGTACAGTATCGACTCCAGCGCAGCGGCCATGGCCCACCTCTCACGGCAGCGTGGGCAGCGCACCCCCTGCTTGCCATCGAGCCGGGGATGCGGCTCGTTGTGGCGCCCGGCGGTGCGGCGAGGACCGAGCACCGAAGCCCGAGAGCGCCCGTTCAGGATCAGTTCGTCTGGCCGGGCATCGAGGCAACCGAATCGTTCGGGCCGGCGATCGTCCCCGCACCGGCCGCCGGTTGGGCCGCCAAGGTCTTCGTCGGCCCGGGGATCGTAGGGTGCGGCGTCACGGCGTCGGATGGCTGGCTCGGATTTCGGTGGAGCCAAGAGGCGATCCGGAGCATTGGGGCTTGGCTCAACTACGGTGGATGGCCCGACCCTCCCGTATACCACGTCGGCCTCGAGCCCGTCCTCGGCGATAGCGACGACCTGGCGGTCACTGCCGAGCGAGGCTCCGGGCTGATCCTGCATGCGGGCACGCCGCTGGAGTGGGGGTTCGAAGTCGCCGTTGGTGACGACCAGCGCGCACTCGTCCATTGGCTTGGAAGCCTGTAGCTTGCTGCCGCCCGGGGTGCACCGTCCCGTCCGCTGCCCTGGTGGTCCACGTCATCCTGGTCGCTACCTCGTCCGCGGGCTCATGGCCGGGTCCGTTGGCAAGGGGTAGGGCCACGAGCAGAGAGGGTCCATGAGATGGTGTCAGACGTCCCGCGCTTCCCGCCCGGCTTCGTCTTCGGCGCTGCGACCTCGGCCTACCAGATCGAGGGCGGTGCGGCGGCGGACGGCCGGGGCGAGTCGATCTGGGACCGCTTCAGCCACACGCCCGGGCGTGTGCCGACGGGAGAGACGGGCGACGTCGCCTGCGACCACTACCACCGCTACGCGGAGGACATCGCGCTCATGCGCGAGATAGGCCTGACCGCCTACCGCTTCTCGGTCGCCTGGCCGCGCATCCTCCCCGACGGTCGGGGCAACGTGAATACGGCCGGGCTGGATTACTACGACCGACTGGTCGACGGGTTGCTCGCCGTTGGCATCGCTCCGTACGCGACGCTCTACCATTGGGATCTTCCGCAGGCCCTCCAGGACGCGG